>JBIOZK010000125.1:0-4656 GCA_044870975.1 Pyrinomonadaceae bacterium | reverse complement strand
GTGCGCGCTCAAGCAGTCATCGATGCCCGGAACCTTTTTGATTTTCAGACGCGGACCATGAATAGCGAGACGCTGCTGGAAGTTGGTACCGTGGGTCGTTCAGTTCGCGGGGGAATTCTGGTCCGGTTCTAAAATCTGGAATGCGGTACGCTCTCTAAGCCTTCGTGTCGCTGGTCTTCAACCACTTTTCCAAAATCTCGGACGAGTACGAAAAGATGGACACTCCCGGCACTCGCTTCTCTCAATCTTCACCAAAAATGGCTACAACATTGAGAAGCTGGGCCAATTATCGGACTGGACTCTGTCCGGCTAGTTGGAACATCGGTTGCCTATCTTTAGTTGATTTTGTGTGCAATCAGATTCGGTCCGCTGCGGACGCGATGAGCTAGTAAGATGAAACACTCGGTGCTCACAACCAGAACCTGGCTGCTGTTGGCGACGGCGGGCCTTCTGTTTGTGGCCGGAGCCATTAATTTTTGGCAGCGTGCTCATGCAGTGCGGCTGCGCCAGGGTCCGCCCACGGACGGCGTGACCTGGGTTGATACCTCGCAGGGAATAGTCGCAAAGGCAATAGCGCCGGGCTCGGCTGCTGAACGGGCGCACATGAATCCTGGTGATCGCTTAATGGCGATCAGCATGACGGAGGAAAAATGCGAGGACCCGCGGCGCGGCGCGAGATGTGAAGAGGTTGCCGGCGCCGAGAAAATTGAGATGTACCTGGATCAGGCACGTGTCGGCGGGCAGATCCATTACCTGATAGAGCGTCCTTCCTATCCACCCGAGACTCATTACTACTACGCAGACCTCGACAACTTGCCGCCGGCTGTGAGTCTCACGCCGCTGAGTCTCTATATCAATCTGCTGGGACTCGTGTGGTTGTTCATGGGTCTGTTTGTGATTTTCAGGCAAGGTGGGCGCGCGCCGTTCGTTTTGCACTTCGCCGGACTCTCGGTGGCTGCGTTCGTCTTTCACTTTTACACGCCGCTGGGAACATACAAGGATCTGGATCTGGCGATCGCCTTCCTGCGCAGCGCTGGTCTGATCATGTTCGCGCCGCTGTTCGTTCACTTTTGCGCGATATATCCGGTTCGCTACCACTTATTCGAAAATCGTCGGTGGCGAACGCTGTTACTTTATCTTCCGGCAATCATTTTGCTGGGAATGGCGGTAGCAGTTTTCGCGCACGACTTTTCTCCGAACTTTGTCACCCGTTTTTACAAAGCATCACTGTTGCAGTTTGAGATCGCACTCGGGGCCAGCGCGGTGTTGTTGGTTGCTCGTTTCCTCCTGAGCAAGAACACGGTTGCGCGGCAGCAATTGAAGTGGGTGGTTTGGGGTTCGGTGATCCCGGTGATCCCGTTCACCGTCCTGTACGCGGTCGGCTACATTCTGACGGACACTCCCGGAACTTTTAGCGACGTCGCTACTTATGTCGCGGTGCTGCCGCTGATCCTGATTCCGCTGTCATTCGGTTATTCCGTTGTTCGTTACAGATTGATGGACGTCGAGCTAGTGGTGCGGCGTGTCGCGGTCTATGCCCTGACGACGATCGCTATCAGCGTGGCCATCGGCGCAGTGGTATATCTCGTCGGCTTCTATGCTTTCAACGGCAATATTCCGTCGTCCAGCGAATCGATTACGCTGCCGCTCGTCTTTTCCATATTCGCGATGGCCGTCATCGTCATGATTGCGGCGCCAATCAAGAACTTCCTCCAGGAAAGCGTCGATCGCATTTTTTACGGTCGGCGATATGACTTGCGCCACAGTTTACAGGACTTCGGCCGCACAATTTCCGCGACGACGGCCCTCGAGCCTTTGCTCGATTCGCTGACCAAGCGCTTGCAGGACGTCATGAACGTCGAGCGGTTGGCAATATTCATTGAAGACGGACACGCGGTGGGCGGATATCGCGTTGCGCGCACTGCCGGGTTTACCTCACCTATCAGCGTCCCGGCTGATTTTCGCGAGATGATTCGCACGCGCTCAGCCGAAACCGGTGTCGTGCGCGCAGATGATCTCGATTCCGCGCCGGAAGGCGACGGCTACGTGCGACGAGTTTTGCATTACTACGTGCCCTGCGTGGTGCGCGGCCGCATGGTCGCGGTAATTGGTCTCGGGCGTTCTGCCGACGGCGCGCTGCTATCGTCAGAAGACGTTGAAATCCTGCGTACCGTATCCGGTTACATTGCGGTGGCCATCGAAAACAGCGTGCTGTATCAGGAGCAACAACAGCGCGCGGCCGAGCTGGAACTGCTTAAAGAATTCAACGAGTCCATTGTCGAATCGATCAATGTCGGTCTGATGGCGGTTGATTTGGACGGTCGCATTACGCGACTCAACTCCGCTTTTGAAGAGATCGTCGGTACCGATCGGAACGAGCTAATCGGCAAGACGGTCGAAGAATTGTTCGCCGAAGGGTTCGGCGACACTTTGCACCAGGTGCTCGGCGGCCAAGGTTGGCGACTGGTCCAGACCCGAAACATTTATAAACTGCACACGGCGACTACTACTGGCCGCCTCCTGGTGCTGAACATCGCGATTGCGCCCCTCTGGGCGGATTCGCAGGAACAAACCGGCGCGCTGGTAGTGTTTGAGGATGTGACTGAGCGTCTGCGTCTGGAAGATCAACTGCAGCAGCGCGAGAAGCTCTCATCAATTGGTTTGCTGGCGGCCGGCGTGGCGCATGAGGTGAACACGCCTCTGACCGGCGTTTCGTCTTACACGCAAATGCTTTTGAACATGCTCCCGCAGAACGATCCCAAACACGCGTTGCTGGAAAAGGTCAGACGCCAGGCGGACCGGGCCACGGACATCGTCAACAACCTTTTGAATTTTTCGCGCACCGGTAATGCCGCGGAATTCTCGACGCTCGATATACATCGCGTGCTTGATGACACGCTGCAGTTACTCGAGCCGCAACTGCGCCGAGGCCAAATCGAAATCGTCCGTGAGTATGACGATCACCTGCCGCCCGTGCTCGGTAATTCCGTTAAACTACAGCAGGTATTTACCAACCTGATCCTGAACGCACGTGATTCTATCTCGAACGGCAATGGCCGCATCGTACTGACCACACACAATGGCGAAGAGGATTCGTTGACGGTAGAAGTCGCTGACAACGGGGTGGGCATTGCCCCTGACGATGTCGCCAAAATCTACGATCCGTTCTTTACCACCAAGGGCGTCGGTCGCGGTACCGGTCTCGGCCTGGCCGTCACCTATGGAATTGTTCAGGAACACGCCGGTCACATCAGCGTCGACAGCACTCCCGGTCAGGGCACGACCTTCCGCATTACGCTCCCCACGCGTGATCCTCGCACGCGCTTGCAAGCCGCCGCGCTCTAGTGACACAGCTTTCACCTATGTTGGATTGCTCACTCGGATGAATGCTAATCTGTCCCGTCTTCGAAAATAAATGATGAATTTCCCGGCACAGACCGAAGTCTGGGCCACTTGATTATGGCTAGAAAAGGTTCAGTACTCGTCGTTGATGACGAAGAAATAATGCGCGACGTGCTGGAGACGTTGCTCTCCGCCGAAGGTTATCGTGTCGATCTCGCCAAGACGGGTGAAGAAGGACTCGACGCCTATACCAAGCGCGCGTATGACGTGGTTTTGCTCGATGTCTCGATGCCCGGGATTGGAGGATTACGCGCGCTCGAAGAGTTCCTGAAGCTCGATCCGGAAGCCGTCGTCGTCATGATCACGGCCTACGCGACTTTCGACACGGCAATCGCTGCGTGGGAGAAGGGCGCGTTCGGTTGCATTCGCAAACCGTTTCAAAACGAACACATCACCGCCACTGTTGCCGCTGGTGTGAAGCGGCGTCGCAAGGAAGAAGAACGTCGTTCGCTGCGACAGGCGATGAGCCGCGAAGTTGATCGCGGCGCTATTGTCGGACGCTCAGACGTGATGCAGGAGGTATTTCGCCTGGTCGAACAGGTTGCCGCCGCTCGCTCGACCATTCTGATTACGGGCGAAAGCGGCACCGGCAAGGAGTTGATCGCCAAAGCAATTCACGAAGCCAGCCCCCGGGTCACCAAGCCTTTCGTCACCGTCAATAGTTCGAACATCCCCACTGAGTTGCTCGAGTCTGAACTCTTCGGTCACACGCGTGGCGCTTTTACCGGCGCGGTGGCAGCCAAGAAGGGATTATTTGAAGTTGCCGACGGAGGCTCAATCTTTCTGGATGAGATTGGCGACATTCCGCCTGAGACTCAGGTGCGTCTGCTACGTGTAATTCAGGAGCGGGAGTTCACGCCGCTGGGCGATACCAGCCCCAGACGGGTGGATGTGCGCATCATCGCCGCGACGAATATCGATTTGAAGGAAGCCGTGAGACAGGGAATGTTTCGCGAGGATCTCTATTATCGGCTCTCGGTGGTGCCGATTGAATTGCCGCCTTTGCGTGACCGCAGGCAGGATGTACTGCCGCTGGCCCAGCACTTCATTCGTAAATACAACGCTGAAAATGGACGGCAGGTATCCGAGCACGTCGCGCCGGAAGTTCTGTCCTTGCTGGAAAATTATTCGTGGCCCGGTAACGTGCGCGAACTCGAAAATGCCATCGAACGCGCGGTGGTGATCGCGCCGCGGGACGAGGTCTCGCGCGAATGTCTGCGTCCGGAGATTGCCGATCCTCAGGCCGCGCGGGCT
>JBIOZK010000124.1:0-3372 GCA_044870975.1 Pyrinomonadaceae bacterium | reverse complement strand
TGCCCGCGCTCCATTACGAGCCACGCTTCTGACTCAAACAGTTTCCTGCTAAACTTTCCGTTTTCATTTAAGAAAGAATTGCTATCTATCACGCTATGAACAACGAAACAGCCTTTGAAAATTATCTGAATCAACAAAACGAAGAGTCGTGGGGCGCCGCGCTGGCTACCCTGTTGCGCTCGATTCACGAAGTCGATCGGAACGCCACCCAGATTTGGTTCTGCTTTTATCCGCTCTCATTGTTTCGCGCGCTGGCCGAGGCAGACGATCGCGAGAAGCTCGCCCAGCAACTGCTCTTGCAGGGCGATTATGATTTGAAGCAGCAGGTCGACTCTTCGCATCGCTTTCTCTACGGCCACAGATTTTGGCCGCAAGTTAAGACCGCCGTCGAAAATTATGCGGCCTCATTCGACCCCAACAACCACGCGTCGTTAGCCGATCAGATTCTTTCAGTCGCGCGTCAGGTCGCGCAGCAGATGAAGAAAGACGAATCCCTCGTGGTCGGCATCACGGCCGTCGCATTCATGACCGTCCAGCAAACCGGAGTCACCCCTTTTAAGGCGGCTGCCGGAGAGATGCAGCTGGATCAGAAAACCGCCGGCCGCTCGCCCGAACAGATTGTGCGCGATCGCGCTAAGACTGACAGCGGCGGACTATTTGGTTTTCTGAAGACCATCAACCACGAATGGCTGGTAACCTGGGACGAGAATGACGCCGGAGCCAAATACAAATTGCGTGAAGGCCAGGACCTGGCGTGGGGCGCGGCTGACGATCAGTCACGGGACTGGACGGCCATCGACTTTCGCCGCATCGAAGGACCGATTCCCGTCGAGTGTCGCGCCGCTTCCTGCGGTACCTGCTGGGTCGGAGTCCTCGGCGGCGCCGAGAAACTCTCCGATGTCGGCGCGCGTGAAGGTAAGAAGATCAAAGAATTCGGCTATATCGACACTGCCGAGCCAAAGCCCTTGATTCGTCTGGCCTGTCAGGCGCAGGCAACCGGCGCTGTTTCGATCGTGATTCCGCCCTGGAACGGACAGTTTGGTAAATATCTGAAGTCACTGAAGCCGGACGAAAACGCGGTGCTCCCGTCAGACGCCACCGACGCCCAATCCGCGCAGGACGAAGCCGTAAACTGACCCATCGACTGTGCCCAAACACCTTGATTCGCTGAGAAGGAAGACGAGCACCTCACCTTTACTGCTCGTCCTCGCTGCTGCGATTCTCTGGAGCACCGGCGGACTCTTCATCAAAGCCACGCACCTGTCGGCGTTCGAGCTTTCGTTTGGCCGATCGCTGCTTGCTGCCATCACCATCGCGCTGCTGACTCGCGGCGAAGGTTTTGGTATCAACAAAATCAGCGCGCTCACTGCGATCCTGTACGCGGCGCTGCTGATTCTGTTTGTGGCTGCTACAAAACTAACGACCGCCGCCAACGCGATCTTTTTGCAATACACCGCACCGGTTTACGTGCTGATTCTCGAACCGCTGTTCTACAAAGAAAAGTTTCGCCTGCGGGATCTCACAACGGTCGCGGCCTGTGTCGTCGGCATGTCGCTCTTCTTCGTCGGCAAGTTGCGCCCGGAAGATGTGAGCGGAAACCTGCTCGCTCTCGCTTCCGGCGTGTGCTTCGCGCTCTTCTTTCTGCTGATGCGCCATTCGAAGGCGCGTGACGTCAACCGGGCCTCGGCCACGATTTACGGCAATTTGATTTCGATGGTGGTTTGCGCGCCTTTCTTTATCGGCGCGGTGCGACGCGGGATCAGCGCGGTTGATTTCGCCTGCATTGCCTATCTCGGCATTGTGCAGCTTGGTTTGGCTTACCTGCTCTTCACCTCGGCCATGGCGCGCGGAGTGCGCTCGATTGACGCCAGCATCATCGGCTATGTCGAACCGGTGCTGAATCCGGTGTGGGTATTTTTGGTTATCGGCGAGCGTCCCTCAGGCTGGGCCCTGGTGGGCGGGGCAGTCATCATCAGCTCGGTAATCGTGCACCTGATCGTCGAGACCCGTTTGAAAGCCACCCGGCGAGTAACACCCGAACTTACGGCTCGCGAATAAATTGAGCGAGCAGCCCGAAAGAGTGATAACCCTGACTAAGGCGGAGCGCGACAGTCATCAGGCATTTTGAGTGAGAAGCGCGACATGTTGGCCGCAGAGTGAGCGCGGAGCGCGACCGAATGTTAGCCCCTGGCGAGCGCAGCGAGCCTGGGGAAACAGGATTTGAAAACGATGAGCCCGCGTGAGCGGGCGAAAGATTCTGTCGCCAGCTTCGCAGGCTCCGGATAGGTCATGATTCTGGTTCCGCAGGCTCGCTCCGTCGCCAGCGGCTACCCTTCTGATCGCCAGCTACGCAGGCTCGTACTCTTTATTCACTGCTTCTTCATCCAATACATCTCGTACATGGTGTATCGCGAATTACTGCCCGACGATGTGTCGATGTAGCGCGGCGAAATGAATTGCGCGTGCGGTTCAAAATTGAGGGCGTTTTGCGGCAGGCGCTGAATTTGTCCACCGCTGACGGTAGTCTTGTAGGTTTTGATTGGCTGGCCATTCGCCTTCACGACCACCGCGAGTTCGCCGCTTAGCCTGGCCAGGTCGGCGAGCGTCAGCCAGTGATTTTTTGGCAACGTCGGGACACTGATCTGCCGGTGACGATGAAATTCCCAATCGGTGACTGACGGGATCACCGGATCAGTCCGCGCAGCGATCTCTTTTCCATTATTCATCACATGCAGAGTCACGCGCGCACCCTTCGCGGGCATCTCGCGCAGGCTCATCCACCAATTGAACCGGGCTTCCCCGTTGGGATCGTCAGGCACAACTGAGAAGAACGCGTAATCAGCGAACGGACCGCCGCGCACGAATTTCTTTCCCGGATTGAATGGGTCGGTGTTCGTCTCCTCACGCAAAGTAAACGGCATTGAAGTGATGGTCTGGCCGTCGACGATGATGGACATCACAAAGTTGCCGGTGCGGCCGACGCGTACGTTGCCGGGATTGCCGCTTGCGGGTCGAAATCGACCGAAAGCAGGAAATTCCATCGCTTCATAACGCAGCGGCAGCGTCTCCACCACCGCGCCGCCTGCTTCCGCGACGACCAGCTTCGCATTACCGATATTCGCGGGCGGAAAGACAATTTGTAGATCTTCGACCAGAAATCCACCGTTGTTTTCGTAGTAACGCATATTCATCAGTGATTCAAACTGGATTGCCGGTTTGTAGTTCTGGGCGAAAGCCGCAGTCGCTGCTGCGATAACAACGAGAACGATGAATAGTTTCTTGAGCATGGGAAAAGTCTCCTTCAGTTTGGCGAAGAATATCACCGATTCACGCTCTTAATGGAGCGCGGGCATCCCTGCCCGCATGAGCGCG
>JBIOZK010000123.1:0-55015 GCA_044870975.1 Pyrinomonadaceae bacterium | reverse complement strand
TTCTTGTAACACTTCTTGGGTTTCTATTCGTTTCGACCGATTACGGACAGCAGACTTCGATTCCGTCCATGCTCACGCCCGCCGCTCAACATACATCCGCAAGCAACGACGCCGTGATTCAAAAGATTTGGCTTGAAGAGAGAGATAACTCTCAGCTTTACCCGCTCGCTCAACAACTCCTGGACTCAATCGGCCCGAGGCTAACAGCGTCTACCGAGCAGGAGCGAGCCACCGAATGGGCTCTAGCCTTGTACCGGAAATGGGGAATCCGGGCGCGGGCCGAACAATATGGGACATGGATGCGGTGGCGCCGAGGGATTGCCCACATCGATCTCGTTGCTCCGAGAAGTCGTCCCCTGGAAGGGATGCTTTCTACCTGGAGCCCCGGAACCAATGGAACAGTCGAGGGCCCGGTTGTCCTCTTTCCGAAGATCCAGACTCCAGCCGAGTTTGAGGCAGCGCTACCGCAGGTGGCGGGTAAGTTCGTGCTGTTCTCGCTCCCTTGGCCGAGCTGTCGGCCTGATGCGGACTGGAAGGAGTTTGCGACCCCCGAGTCTTTTGAGCAGATGCAGAAAGAGCGCAAGGACGCCTTCGATGCGTGGTACACAGGTCGGCTACGAAAATCGGGTTTGAGAGGATCGGCCCTGGTCCAGCGCTTCGCAGACGCGGGCGCGCTCGGGATTGTGACCTTACTGGTGCCGCCACCGGGACCACAGGGATGGGGAACTTACAAGATCAGCACCACCATCGCGGAAAAAATCCCGGAGGTGGGCCTCGGTTGCGAGGATTATGGGCTTGTTTTTCGTCTAGCGGAAAACAACCAGGGTCCAATTCTTCGGGTGAACGCCGCTGCGGAGTTCACAGGTGAAGTTCCGGTCTCTAACGTGATCGCAGAGTTACGCGGTAGTGAGAAGCCAGACGAGTATGTGGTGCTATCTGGACATTTCGATTCATGGGACCCCGCTTCCGGCGCTACAGACAACGGTTCAGCGACGGTGATGATGATGGAAGCGATGCGAATCTTAAAGGCAGCCTATCCGAATCCCAAGCGAACAATCCTGGCGGGTCATTGGAGCGGCGAGGAACAGGGGCTCAACGGCTCAGGTTCATTTGCGGCAGACCACCCGGAGATAATCAGCGGGTTGCAGGTGCTTCTCAATCAGGACAGCGGTACGGGCCGCGTGGTCAAGATCTCGATGCAGGGATTGACGGGGGCCGGCGACTTTTTCCGGCATTGGCTCACGCAGATGCCGAAAGAAATGTCCCGCGACATAAGCCTTGTCGATCCGGGAAAGCCGGGCGGCGGAAGTGATGAAATGTCTTTTGTCTGTCGTTCTGTACCGGCTTTCAGCCTGAATTCAGAAGGTTGGAACTACGAAGCCTACACCTGGCATACGAACCGCGATACCTTCGACAAACTGATCTTCGATGACCTGAAATATAACGCGATGCTGGTTGCGATGCTGGCGTATTTGGCGTCTGAGGATCCGCAGCGCGTCCCTCGCGATCGCGCAACAACGATCGATCCGAAGACAGGTCAGCCTACCCCTTGGCCGGCTTGTATCCCACCAGCGCGGAACTGGGCGCAGCGCAGAAAATGATTCTGGCTAGCAAGGATTTTCTGGAGGAGGACAATGCCTGCTTCAAGTCACAGAAAGGGGTTCGCTTTTCATTTGTGCGCTATAGTGTGCCGGTGCCGCGGCAGGCATGTTTTCCTTCTTGTAGATAGCGGTTTCTGAATGTCGGGCGGCACGAGCGTTACACTTCTATGATGGGCGTGCCGCGTGTACCGCTCCGTAAGATGTTCTCTCAAACGCAATCACGTTTCACAAAGCAGCGAAATCTAAAGGACGATTTTCTGCGGTCGCCAGAAATCTTGATGAAGGGTTCAAGAATGTCATTGCTGATGCCTCTTTTCTTGTCTCTGGCTTTGGGCATGGTTCTTAGCCAAGGGCCGGACGGTACTACGGTCTGGGCGCAAAAGGAACCGCCTTCCAGCAACGCTATACAAGTTGGTGAAGACCGCCAAGTGGTTGCCGGAGGTACTGAGCTGCCGCTGGTCGAGCCTCACGTGGCTGTCAACCCCAAGGAGCCGAATAACATGGTTGCCGGCGCCATGGTCTCGAAGCCTGACGGCACCTACGGAGTCGCTGCCTTCTCTTCATTCGACGCCGGGCGCACCTGGCAGAGGCATGACTTCGCAGTCAACAACGGCGGTGACGTCTGGGCCATCTTCCTTGCGGACGGGACAGCACTACTGTCCCATCTCGCTGGCGAGAGGTCAGAGTTACAGATCTTCCGCTCCGCAGACGGCGGACGTACCTGGCACGAGAAACCATCCACCCTGGGCTCCGGCCACGACCACCCGACCCTTTTGGTGGACCGGCTAAGTAAGCAATTTGCCGGAAACCTCTACGCTGTGTCAGCGGTTGCTCGGAGAACTTCCGGCCAGCTGCGAAGCATTATCCAGGTGGCCCGCTCCACCGATGGAGGCTTAACGTTTCTGGAGTCCGCGCAGGTCATCGCCAGCAATCTATCTTACGAGGCCCACAACCCGGCCCTTTTGTCCGATGGCACGTTGCTGGTGCCTTTCGCGGATCATCACCGGCTCGGCAGCCGCCGACGGCTGGAGCGCCAGCGCGACTGGTTGATCACTTCTGCTGACGGCGGAAAGACGTTCTCCAAACCACTGTTCATCTCCGAGTCTTGTAACGGCGTCGGCGGATGGTCGTCCCTGGCTGTCAACACTTCCGGCGTGCAGTTCCGAGATCGGATTTACCATGTTTGTTCTGGTCAACAGTTCGACGGGATACAAATTCGCTATTCGGACGATGCCGGCGAGACCTGGTCAGACCCCGTGCGCGCCGACCACGCGGGCAACATCACCCCGTATACGCGTACGCCGGCCATTAATGTTAACAGCGACGGGGTCGTAGGAGTCGCCTGGTACGATGGTCGTAACGATCCGAGTACGATCAAGGGCAGCTTCCGTTGCCACGAAATCTATTTCACGGTCTCACTGGACGGCGGTAAGACGTTTTTGCCTGAGGTGAAGATCTCCACCCAGAAGTCTTGCCCCGCCGAACCCAAAAACGTGACGACAGCTCTCAGGTTCCCCGCCGGCGGAGAGTACATGGGGCTGGACACGGTGCGCGACGGATCGTTTCACTTGCTTTGGTCTGACGCCCGAAGCGGCATCTACCAGCTTCGCACGGCCGCGGTCAAAGTGCTCGCGAAACAGTAAGCTGGCAGGGATCCCAACGACGTAAGGCAACTTCATACTCCTATGGCGCGATTATGGCGCGATGGCGTCCTCTTACCTGGCATTACCTAACGAACTTTGACGGCTGCGGATTCCGTAAATGCTGGATTATCTCGTTTCGTCTCGTCTTGTTGATGCCCCTCAAACCGTCTCATAATCTGTTGGTTCGGGGTTCGAATCCCTGCGGGGGCACTAAAGAAATCAAATAGTTGCGGGCAAGAGGTCTGCCCATGTGCTTGGTGCCTGTCGAGGGTTTGCTGCCAAGGGTCGTCCGCGACAAGGACTCGAAGATTCCCCCGATGAACCATTGTCTGAAAGAGGCTCACCCGTCATATGAACGAGCCATGGCTGCTCCGCGAGTTTCTTGTCCAAACACCTTGGCACAAGGAGCGGCGGTTTCTCGACCATATCACCTAAAAGTGAAGGCCTCGCCAAACACGGCAAGGCCCTCTTTAGAGCAAACGCGAAATCAAGTTTACTTGAACTTGAAGTTCGCGCGATGGATGCTACCGTCGTTTAACTGCACGACGAGTTGCCGGCACGTACCAGCCCAAGCCTTCTCAGTTTTCCAAACGTAGATATACTGGTCGCTTGATGGATCGTAACTAAGGCTGCTGCCTCCTGCGGTTACGGTCTCTTCCACATCCACTGCCGGATCGCTGGAATTGCACGCAATTGGTCCCGAAGAAGGTGAGCCGGCAGCGAAAATCCCAAGGCCCTTATTACCACTCAAGCTGAACTTCACGGGAATGGCCCTTCCTGCCTGAACGACGTTCAGTGTCGGGAGGTTATCAATTGGTTGGAAGAAACCGGCGAAGTTGTATTGCACGGTGACAGTGAAGCTGCAATTGGACGTATGTCCTGCACCATCGTCAGCACTTGCGTTGACCGTAGTCGTGCCGACCTGGAACACAGAGCCTGAGGCAGGCGTGCTGTTCACCGTGACGCTCGACGAGCAACTATCCGTCGCAGTTACGGCTGGATAGTTGACCACCATCGAAGTTGCATTCGAATTCATCGGCAGATTTACAACCACATTAGCCGGACACGTGATGTTAGGCGCCAGTGTGTCCTGCACGGTGATGACAACATCGTCCGTGTCAGATCCGCCGCCGGTGTCTGTAACGGTGAGTGTGATCGTGTGTGTACCTGTTGGCAGATTCACGGTCAGCATCGCACCCGTGCCGAGCGCCGTGGCTCCTTCGGCCCATGAGTATGAGTTGATAGTTCCGCTGCCCGCGGTGGACGCTGAGCCATCAAGGTTGACAGAGGTGGTTGCGCCTCCACATTCGACAGTTTGATCGGCGCCGGCATTAGCAGTTGGCGCCGCGGCCGCGGTGCTGAACTTCTGCACCCGAAAACCCTGGTCCACGACGTAGAAGAAGGTGCCGGCTGCGTTAGAGGCGACATCCTCCGGACCTTGAAATTCCCCATTGCCGGTGCCTGCACTTCCGCACGCTTCCATGAATATTCCGGTGTTGGAAAAGAGTTGCACCCGGTTATTTCCGGTGTCAGCCACATAGACTGTGCCCGCATTGTCGACGTCCACACCGCGAGGTCCGTTGAAATCGCCGTTCCCGCTCCCCATTGTTCCCCACTTCGTAACAAACGCGCCGCCGCTATTGAATTTCTGAATTCGATTGTTCCCCGTGTCGGCCACGTAAAGGTTGTTAGATGAATCGATCGCGATGCCTACGGGGCCGCTGAACTGGCCGTCACCGCTGCCACCTGATCCAATCGTACCGAGGGAGGTGCCGGTAGACGAAAATTTCCTCACGACATTGGCAAGTAAGTCAGCCACGTAGATATTGCCTGATGAGTCGACTGCTACGCCCGCTGCTGACCCGAACGTTCCGCCGGCGCCTGAAGTGCCAAATCCGAACTGAAACACCCCAGCGGAATTAAACTTTTTCACGACACTGCTGGTTGACTCGACGGCGCCGTCCGTTGCATAGACATTACCGCTTGCATCGGTCGTGATTCGATGAGCGCTAAGAAAACCTTGATCAGTGCCGTCGTTCTCTCCAACCCTGGCAATGAAGGTGCCGTTCGCGTTGAATTTTTGAATTTGACCACGGTTGTCGCCCGAAGCGTCAGTGACATAAACATCACCTGATGGGTCGACCGCAAGTCCTCTCGCGGAAAGGAATTGTCCGTCGTCCCCACCCGGTGTTCCCCATTGCAGAATGAACACGCAAGCCGCCGACGCAGCAACCACAAAAACCAGCGTCGCGGGGAGCAAGACCAGAAAGAATGGCAAGGAACGAAATTGGCCGCGCTTACGAGACGAACGCGACTCGAAACGGCCAGGCGAAGTAACTAGTTTCATTTGGATCTCCTTTGGTTCGATTGACAAGTCAGAACGATATAGGCGCGCAGTGAGTGACTGCGCTATCAGATTTTCTTTGCGGTCAAATCAGTCCGAACTTCTTCGAGGGGGCGAACGATTGGCGCGAAGCCTATCGACATTCGGTAATGATGTGCGGGAGAAGATATGCCGGGCTGCGAACGTTGTCAATGAAAAGCGCCACAGGATTCCACCGATTCGAATATGGGAACTGGGAGCAGCAGCCAAGACCAGGCATCACACTGACCCCCAGAAAAGAAGGACGACTAAAACCTATTAAAGAGGTTTGCTCGGACAGACCCTTTGCTCTGGCCCCAGGATGGGAAGAAGTCTTTTTTCCCGCCACGGACGAGTCTTCCCCAGGAGAAACAAGTCTTCTCCTCTCGCGGGAAAACAATTCTTCCTCGCGAGGAAACACCTTATTTGGCTGAGGAAACAATTCTTCCTCGCGAGAAAAGACTCTATTTGGCTGGGAAAACAATCCTTCCTCGCGAGAAAAGACTTTATTTGGCTGGGAAAACAATTCTTCCTCGCGAGAAAAGACTTTATTTGGCTGGGGAGAAGTTTATTTGGCCTAGGGAAAAGTTTATTTGGCTAGGGAGAAGTTTATTTGGCAGGGAGAAGTTTATTTGGCTAGGGAGAAGTTTATTTGGCCTAGGGAAAAGTTTATTTGGCTGAGGAGAAGTTCATTTGGCTGAGGAGAAGTTTAGCTTCTTTAACAGCCAAGGACTGGGTAAATACTGGGTTATCTGTTTCGTCTCGCGATTCCCCTCAAACCGTCTCATAATCTGTTGGTTCGGGGTTCGAATCCCTGCGGGGGCACCATAGCAGAAAGCAACAGGCGGTAAGCACAGAAGGCAACAAGGCAGAAGACCACCTAAACCTGCCCGCGTTTATCCTTGACTTTTTAGATTCCTGGCATAGAGTCAATATCAACTTGCACCGCGGTCGCCATTCGGAGCGCTCCTCACGAGGCAAAAGAGAGAACTGTCTTGAGTGGCGATTCATTCAGTCAAAACCTTCTTCATGCATCACTGATCGAAGCGAGCGTTGACGGCATACTCGCTTTTGATCGCGAATGTCGTTATGTCGCCTGGAACCGGGCGATGGAATCAATTTCCGGCGTTCGCCGAGATGAAGTCCTGGGGAAGTCCGCTTTCGATGTCTTCCCTTTTCTGAAAGAAACCGGAGAGTCGAAATATCTACTCGAAGCTTTGGCGGGAAGAAGTGTAGTCGTTGAAAACAGACCCTACGCCATACCCCAGACGGGACGAGCAGGATTCTTTGAAGGTTACTACTCGCCGTTACGCGACGAACGTGGTGAGGTCGTTGGCGGCATCGCAGTCATCCGGGATATTACCGAACGAAAGCATGCCGAGGGGCTGGCAAATGAAGCACACCAGCGACTCAGCTCGTACGTGGAAAACACTCCGCTGGCGGTCATTGAATGGGACAAAGACTATCGAGTATCGCGCTGGTTACCCTCAGCTGAGAGACTTTTCGGATGGAACGCTGAGGAAGTTTTGGGAAAAAGCGTAGACGAGTGGAAGTTTGTTCACCCTGAGGATTTAGAAGCGGTCTACGAAGTCGGCGACCGGCAGCGCCTGGGGCTCGATCGTCACGGAGTCTCGCGAAATCGAAACTATACAAAGCAGGGTACGGTAGTCCACAGCGAGTGGTACAACTCAGTTCTGCATGACGCCTCCGGAACCTTAATTTCCGTCCTTTCGCTGGTGCTCGATGTGACCGCGCGAAAGCGATTTGAAGAGGCATTGCGTGAATCAGAAGAGCAGTATCGTCTTCTCTTTGAGTCGAATCCGCACGCCATGTGGGTTTACGATCGCGAGTCGCTGAAGTTCCTTGCGGTCAACAACTCCGCCATCGAGCAGTACGGCTATTCAAGGGAAGAGTTTCTCTCAATGACGCTCGCGCAAATCCGGCCGCCGGAGGATGTGCCGATACTTCAAAATGTTATCGCACGCAGGTCTGCTCAGCTCGCTCGGCCAGCTGTCTGGCGACACCGAAAAAAGAACGGTGACCCTATTACTGTCGAAATCACGGCCCACGAACTGGATTTCTCTGGCAGACGCGCCGAGCTCGTAATGGCTATAGATATCACTGAGCGCAAACTTGCCGAGCAGGCGTTAGTTGAGAGCGAGGATAGGTACCGCGACCTCGTTGACAACAGTCATGAGCTAATGTGCACTCACGATCTTGAGGGCCGGATTCTGTCAGTAAATCCCTGGGCCGCTCGAGTCCTCGGCTACCAGCAGGAAATGCTGATCGGGTCGCATATTCGCGCTGGCCTGACGCCTGAATACCGCGACCAGTTCGACGATTACCTCAGAGAGATCCAGGAGAAGGGATTTGCGCGCGGCATAATGAAGGTGAAGACCGCAGGTGGTGAAACGAGATTCTGGGAATATTACAACACGCTTCGTACCCAGGGAGTGCAGAGCCCAATTGTGCGTGGCATGGCCCACGATGTGACCGAACGCCGCCAGGCCCTGAAGCGAGAGAAAGAGGCGCGGCTGGAAGCGGAAACAGCCAACCGTCTCAAGGATGAGTTTCTTTCGACTCTCTCTCACGAATTGCGGACACCGCTCACGGCAATCATCGGCTGGACCAATCTGTTGATGGACGGGGATGTGCCGCTCGACGATCAGCCCAAAGCGCTGGCAACCATCGCTCGCAATGCCAGATTCCAGGCCCAGCTGATCGATGATCTGCTTGATGTTTCGCGGATCATTACGGGCAAGCTGCGGCTCGAGTTCAATCCCTGCGAGCTTAGACCAGTGATTGAAGCAGTGGTCGAAAGCTTTCGACCGACAGCTGAGGCAAAGGCAGTACGGTTAGATTTATATTTAGAGCCTGACATCGCTCTGGTCTACGGGGACGTTGCTCGTTTACGGCAGGTAATCTGGAACCTGTTGTCAAACGCTGTGAAATTCACGTCGAAAAATGGCTCAGTACAGGTAAAGCTGCAGCGGACCGAATCTCATGTAGTGATCGCGGTAAGTGATTCCGGTGAGGGGATCAAGCCCGATTTTCTGCCCCATATATTTGAGCGCTTCAGTCAAGCCGATGGATCGACCACGAGGGAGCACGGTGGGCTCGGCCTTGGATTGGCAATCGTTCGTCACATGGTTGAGCTCCACGGCGGAACAGTCCGCGCGGAGAGCCATGGTGAAGGTCTGGGTTCAACATTCATAGTTAGTATTCCGCTAATAGCCTCTGACACTCAGATCCAGACACCCAAATCTCAGGACGATGATCTGCCGGTCGCCGACGCCAAACGCATCGCCCATTCGCCGTCACTCGATGGTTTGCGTTTACTCGTCGTAGATGACGAGCTCGATTTCCGAGAGCTGGTTACGGTGATGTTGGTACAGCATGGCGCGGTTGTGAAGGCGGCTGCCTCTGCAGCTGAAGCTCTGGAGCACATCGAGAATTGGAGGCCGGATGTGCTGGTCGCTGACATTGGCATGAGTGGCGAGGATGGGTATGGATTGATCCGAAAGGTGCGGGCACTCTCATCTGAAAGCGGCGGCCATACGCCGGCGCTGGCCCTGACAGCTTATACCAGAACGGAAGATCGTCTCCAGGCATTATCAGCCGGCTACCAGATACACCTGGCAAAGCCCATTACCGGACCGGTGCTGGCCACTGCTGTGGCGAATCTCGCCGGTCGCTCTAACCAAACACAGACGGGAAGCAGCGGCCCTGGCTAAAAGCCGGATGCCGGAGTTCTTGAAGAAAACACTCAAATAGTTTCGTCGAAATTCTTTGATTTGGTTCATTAGAATGCTGCTTGGGCTTTTGGGCGCGCGCGTCGGAATCACAGCGCGGTACCTAAGTCCTGCGGAATCAGATTTTTTCTTGTCCCACCAAAAGTTTGCACTGAGTTAGTTAACAGAGATTTAATATTCCGGTGCAGAAACAAGAACCCCGCAGGTAAACACTTTGATCCTCAAGATGAAAAGACTTCACCGGCAGGCAACACTTTGATCCTGGACTCTTTTCGCCTTCAAGCAATCTTTCAGAGACTCGACTAAACGCCCTGACCCAATTTGAATGCCCGCCCCGCGTAGTGAATCAAGGGGGCTTAACCATGAATGCATTGTCTACTCTTAACCTTCGCATTGCGGGCGTTATCCTTGCGCTTTGCGCCTCTCGTCCGAGATGGGCTTTAACGCTGGAGACGTTCAACCGATTGCCGAGCCGCTCCGGTGGAAGGAGCAAAGACCATGTTCTCTAAGCTGCGGTCCACTCTATCTTCCCTCCTGTTGACCTCGATATGTGCCTCACTAACATCCGCCGAAACGCCGCGCAAGGGCGCACCGGAGACCATTGCGATCCGGGTGAGCGAGGGCACGGACCTCGGCTTCGATCTTTCTCCAGACGGGCGATCCATCGTATTCGATCTGCTGGGTCAGCTCTGGCTGGTTCCGGCGCAAGGTGGTAAAGCCCGGCCCATCACTGACGCAGTGCGCGATACGGCTGAGGACTTGGATCCATCCTTCGCTCCGGGTGGCCGGCAGGTGCTGTTTCGTGGTGAGCGGAACGGGCACACGGGCTTGTGGCTGCTGGATCTCGACTCGGCTCGTCCGCGTCAGCTAACCCAACTAACCGATCCCGATGGATTCAACGGCAAGGCGGCGTGGTCTCCGGACGGCCGGCAGATCGCCTTCGCGCAGGCGGTGCCGCCGGAAAAAGGTGGCCGGAGATGGCGCACTGTCATCATGTTGCTCGATCTGGCCTCGGGCAAGATGCATGAGCTCTCCGTCACCGGGCTTCCAGATCCAAATCTAACTGACCCGGTTTGGTCAGGCGGAGGACAAAAGATTGTTTTCATATCGCGCAAGGGACCACCATGGGGCCGGATTTGGATGGTCGACGCTAATGGCGGCGCCGCAAAACCTGTTACCGGGGACGCGGTGCAAGCGCAAGCTCCCGCTCTGACGAGCGACGGCCGCCGGATGGCCTACTTCGCTCCCGACGCGAAAGGCCGAACTCAGGTGTGGGTGCAGGAGATCGACGGTAATGTTACCGCGCAGGGTTCTCCTATCCAGGTGACGAACCATAAAGACGTCACCGCGACCCGAATCCGCTGGGACCGAGACGGCAACGCGCTGTTGTATTCAGCTGACGGCCACCTTTGGAAGGTAGCCGCTTCCGGAGGGCAGCCCAGAGAGATCGGCTTCAACGCTGAGCTTTCATTCACACGCTTGCAGCGCTCACTGCCGCCGGCCCGGTTTCCGGAACCCGGTCGTCCGGAGCCGGCGCGGGGTTTCATGGGACTGGCCCTCTCTCCGGACGGGCAACAAATTGCGGCGCTGGTCCTCGGCAAGTTATGGGTCATACCCTTGAATGGAAACCCGCGCGCGCACGCTGATGTTCCGTTCGATGCGAATTCACTTGCGTGGTCACCTGACGGCGCTGCGGTCGCCTGGACCGCGGGAGTGCCGGAGCAGGCGGATCTGTTCGCGACTAATCTAACGACCGGCGTTACGCGGCGGGTAACTGCTCTGCCAGGTCGCGAGGCAAATCCCGCCTATTCTCCCGACGGCCGCCATCTCGCATTCGTTCACTTGCAGCAGGACGAGGCGACGCTGCGAGTAGTTGACGCCTGCGCCAGCAACGTGACGGAAGCAAAACAGACCCAAACTCTTGGATCAATATCTCCGCAACCTTCCAGTCCGCCGCAATGGAGTCCGGACTCGGACGGACTGTTGGTGCCCGGCGCGGCCGGCCGCAAACAGCCCGCCACTTTTGTGCCGCTGTCCGGTGAGCGGCAGATAGTGTCACGGTTTCCCGATGCTCCGATCTTTCTACAGTGGACCCAACAGCGCTCGATTCTTTTCGTCCGGCACGATCGCCTGTGGCAAGCACCTTTCGATCGCACCGGAATGCTCGCGGACGCGAAGCCAATCGGAAATGATGCGGCACTCTATGCCTCCTCGTCGCGCGATGGCACGCTGCTCTTCGTTTCTGATGGAGGATTGCGTCTGCGTGCGCCTAACGGTGAGGAACGAAGATTAGGCTGGCCGATCTCTTACACTCCGCCAATGGCGAAATCTATGCTGATTCGGAATGTGCGGATTGTGGATGGTACGGGCGGACCAGTAACGACAGCTCGCGACATCCTGATCGAGCGAGGACGGATCGTCCGGATCGCTCCGGCGCGCACCATTACTGCAGGCAGCGCCCGGGTGATTGATGCGGCAGGCCGGGTGGTCATTCCGGGCCTCATGGATCTACATGCTCACACCGAGCGTCCCGACCTGCTTCCCGGTTACCTCTATTTCGGCGTCACCACGGTGCGCGATCAAGGATCTTCCATGGCTCCAATGGTCGCGTATGCGGACGACATGGCAGCCGGGGTGTTACCCGGACCGCGAGTCGGTTACGGCGGCTTTCAGTTCTACAGCGATTACGCATTCGATAGTGAACAATGGCAGGGCCTCGAGCCCGAATTCGATTCCGAGCACCTCAAACGAGCCATGGACCTGGCGCAGGCCTTCGGCGCCCAGCACATCAAAACTCGAACCTTCCGGCGCTGGGACATCAACGCCCGAATGATCGCGGAAGCCCACCGCCGCGGTATGCGAGCCACCGGACACTGCTCGCACTTGTTGCCCCTGGTTGCGGCCGGCATGGATGCGAAGGAGCATATCGGCAGCTGCGAACCGCGGGGCGATACCTACATGTACGATGATCTGATCCAGCTGTTTAAGGCGGCTGATATCGGGGTGGTGCCGACGATTTCCTACCTGGACTTCGCGGTCCGGCTCAATGAACGCCCGGCTCTCCTGGATCAGGATGCGGAGCTCACACCGTTCGTGCCGGCACGTGACAACTTCGAATGGATGCTGACGCTGTCTGCTGAGGACCGGCAGCGTTTGGCTGGGGATGCGGAGCGCGCGCGTGAAACCACCGCAAAGTTGTGGCGTGCCGGGTTGACTCTTGGCACTGGCACCGACATCTGGCAGATCCCGACCGGCGTGCACATGGAATTAGAGCAACTGGTCGCTGCCGGATTAACACCGGCGCAGGCGATTCAAGCCGGCACCGCTGGCGCCGCACGGATACTTGGCGCGGATAAGGATCTCGGGACGATCCAGGTTGGGAAGTGGGCCGATCTAGTCATCCTCGATGCCGATCCGCTCGCGGATATCCGGAACTCGCGGCGGATCTGGCAGGTTGTGCACAACGGCCGTGTGATTGATCGATCAGAAATACTCAAAGTTATGAAACCACGTTAGTCGTGCACTGAATTTCAAGGTTGGTAGGACCCTCGTCCGGGATGAGAATTTTGAAAGTCCTGGAAATCTGTCCCGGCGCGAAGGTGAGGGTGCCTGCGCTAAATAGATAATCCTTGCCTTGTGTAGCCGGCATTGGCGTGGTCGCCGGAGCGATCGGTGGACTGCCGTCAAAAGTAGCGTAGTTAACTGTAGACGTGCTGCTGATGTCGCCCGAGCGGGTTACGTTGATGTCAATACTCCCGATAGCTTCAGACATACTGGCACTGGGCCCACCAAACTGGACCGCGGTAAGTGCCGGAGTTGAAGATCTAAGTGAACCGAAGAGTCCGTGCCTCTCACCGTCGTAACCGGCGTTGAAGTAGAGGGCGGTGGTGTCGCCGCCTCCTACGCCGTTGCCAAATGATATGGCCCAGAGCCCGGGGATGACGATGGGATTACCCAACTCGTCATTGAGCGTGCCCAGAAACGCGCCCGTGGTGATGTTGAAAGCGTTGATCTTGCCGTCGCCGAAGTTGCCGACGAGGAGCGTGTTTCCAAACACGCCGAACCCGCGCATCTTTCCTCGACTAAGGGGACTTGATTAACTGAACCCCGAGGTCTTACTCTTCGGTCATCGACACGGCGGAACCGTTGTGACAACCAGTCGCCGGTTGCTCCTATTCAAACGCGGCCTTTCAAATGATGAGTTTTGGGCGGAGGTGATGGTGTCAGTCGCTGCTCGCAGACAGTCCAGTCCAATTTATTTCTATCTGGCGGTGGTGCTCTGTATGGGGCTGGCTGTCGGATGGGCGGGCTCCGTCTCATGGCGCATCATTCCATTGCTCACAATCGGCCTCTGCAGTTGGAGTCTGTTCGAATACATAATGCACCGTGTGATCTTTCATTATGATGCGCGGTCGCAGTTAGGCCGAAAGTTTCTTTATCACGCGCACGTCTCACATCACGAAGACCCCCGTGGGAAGAACCGTATTTCTTCGAGCTTGATTCTGGGTATACCTATCGGCGCGACTTATTGGCTACTGGCATGGTGGGCGACCGGTTCCTGGACCGCAGCTTCCTGGATGTTCATCGGACTGGCCGCGGGCTTCTTCAGTTACAAGTGGGTTCATTTTCAATGCCACCACCGAAGAAGCCGTTCGCCTGTCTTGAAGTATCTGAGACACTATCACTTGCTGCATCACTATAAGACCCCAGATCTCCGCTTCGGCGTAACCTCTCCTGTGTTTGATCTGGTCTGCGGCACCTTCCGCGCGCTCTAGCATCCGCTTCAAAGATCTCGCGGTTGCACACTGCTACAGCGAACTAAGCTTTAAGACGGCGTGTTCGATCGCTATTCGATTGAGCCGCGGTAAAAGGGTCGAAACTCGTAGACTTCAAGCGTGAAAGTCCTCT
The DNA here is from genome assembly GCA_044870975.1 of Pyrinomonadaceae bacterium. Taxonomy (GTDB): domain Bacteria; phylum Acidobacteriota; class Blastocatellia; order Pyrinomonadales; family Pyrinomonadaceae; genus UBA11740. The sequence goes on along the minus strand of JBIOZK010000123.1, from coordinate 40,749 downwards.
TCTCCAACATCACATCACTGGCGAAAAGCGATTTGGCTTCGGCCTCGTTAGTAGCGGTTACGATTACCATGCCTTTGTCGGCATAGCGGCCGCCGATCGGAATCCGCTTATCAGCGCGAAGGCGTTTCAAGTTCTCGCTGTGCTCTTTAAAGCCGGCCTGCTCGTTCGCCGGCCTGGCTTCGTCCCACGCCGGGCCCTTCGAGAAGATCGCAATGAAGTAAGGCTTCGCGGGCTGCGGTGCCGGAGTTGGAGACTGTGCGAATGCTACAACAGCCGCGATGACGATAGTGACGATGATTCTTGAAATCATGCTTACCTCTCAGATGCCTTGATGAAACAAGATCGCCACCGATGCTAACATGGCCCACATGCAACGAAGAGATATTGTTCGCGTCGGAATCATCGGCGCCGGCTTTGCCCGCTCCACGCAAATCCCCGGTTTCAAGAACTGCCCCAACGCACAGGTCGTAGCCATCGCCAGTGCGCATCGCGAACACGCCGAAGAAGTCGCCCGTGAATTTGATATCCCGGGCGTCGAAGACGATTGGCGTGGAGTCGTGGCGCGCCAAGACGTCGACCTGGTCAGCATCGTGACGCCGGTTGTGACCCACTGCGAGATGGCGCTGGCGGCGCTTGCCGCCGGCAAAGCAGTCCTTTGCGAAAAGCCGATGGCGATGAATGCCGGCGAGGCGCGGCAGATGAATGAGGCCGCAAAGACCAGAGGCGTGCTCGCTTTAATCGATCACGAACTGCGTTTTCTGCCCGGCCGTCTGCAAATGCGCGAGATGATTCAGCGCGCCCAGCTGGGAAAAATCAAACATGCGAGCGTCATCTTTCGCGCCGATTCACGTGCCGATCCGAACCGACCGTGGAATTGGTGGTCGGATGCGAAGCAGGGCGGCGGCGCGCTGGGAGCCATTGCTTCGCACATCGTTGACGGCTTTCGCTGGATGCTGGGTACCGAGGTTGATGAAGTTACCTGCAATCTCGCCACCCATATTCGCGAACGAAAAGATCACGAGGGCCAGACTCGTCCGGTCACGACAGATGACGAGGCAAACCTGCTCCTCCGATTTGGTGATACGGAACTAACCGAAGGAGCCACCGGCAATGTTTCGATCTCCCTGGTGGAAGCCGGCCAGCCGCTGCACCGCTTCGAAGTCTTCGGCGAACATGGCGCACTGAGGGTTGAGGGTGAAGGCGAGCTTTGGCGAGCCGGCGTGGGCGACGCCGCTTGGCAGCAGGTGGCAATAAACTCCAGCGAACTTGCGCCCGGGATGAATGACAACGGATGGGCGCGTGGCTTCACTACGTTCGCACAGAAAATCGTCGAAGCCTTGCGAGCAGGCATTGGGACGGTTGACGGCGCCGCCACGTTTGAAGACGGCTATCGCACGCAGCTGGTGTTGGACGCTGCGCGACAATCAAATGGAAGCCGGAAGTGGGAGTTGGTAAATCAACGCGACCGCTAATCCAGCCTCGCGAAAGAGAAAGTAGAATCAACGAGGCCTTATTGCTTCGTTGCCTTTTCAGTTCCCGTCTTATCGCTGCCGCCGCCGCCCCAGATCCCATCAAGCATGCCGTCGGATTGCGCTTGATACATCACAAAACCGCAGCGCCGTCCGCCGATTCCCACCGCCACATTCTCGCCGCGTTTGATCCCGATACCATCCGTGTCGTTGCTCCACGCGAATCGGTAGAGATTGCCTGCCGGTTCGACAGTCAGGTGTGCTTTGTATTGCTTGCCGTCAGGATTCTTCCCCGTCGCGTCATACTCGCCCACCAGGCTCGAGCCGCTGGTGCGTGTGGCTGATTCGTTGCCGGCTTCGTTGACACCCCAGTAACCCCACTTTCCATTTAGCGCGCCGTCGCTCGCGATGTCATAGTCGATGACGCCACAACCTTTCCCGTCGCTGCCGTTGGCGTAGGCGACCGCGATGATGTTGCCGTTCTGCACCCCGACGCCGTCGTACTGCGTGCCGGCGTTCCAGCGAAATTGATAGACATCACCGCGCTTAATTACTTCGAGCGTGCCTTTGTAATTACCACCGTCGGGATTGCTGCCGGTGATGTTGTACTTGCCCGCGATGTCGGGCGCCGGGGCCTTGCTGGTGCTCGAGCTGTTCGAGTTCGTGTTGGTATTCGTGTTCGTAGTCGAACTCGAATTGCTGTTCGACGGAGAACTTGAAGTTGAGGTCGTGGTCGATTTGCAGCCGATTACGACGCCAAGCAGTAACGCGCAGGCGATTACAACGGGATGTCGGGATATGATCTTCATCGTGTGCTCCAATCTTAGGGTTTTGACTGTGGGCTTATATAGATCACGCGATTTCTTGTCAACGATTTCAGCAGTGTCTATAGTGGCTGCTTTCCTGCGACCACACTGTGAAAACAGCGCGTCCAAACAAATCCAGCGTCCGCGTCGGGATCGATACAGGCGGCACCTTTACGGATTTTGTCTATGAATTTGAGCGTGAGTTGCGCATCTTCAAGGTCGCCTCCACGCCTGACGATCCCTCACGCGCCATCAGCGAAGGGCTTGAGCGTATCGTAAATGCAATCGGTTCTCCCACCAGCATCGAAGTCGTTCATGGAACGACCGTCGGCACGAACGCCTTGCTGCAGCGGCGCGGCGCGCGGACCGCGCTGGTCACGACCGCGGGATTCGAAGACGTTATTGAAATTGGCCGCCAGGCCCGGCCCGAACTCTATAATCTCAACGCGATCAAGCCGCCGCCGCTGGTTCCCATCGAACTCAGGTTTGGCGTTCCGGAACGCGTGGTTGCGTCCGGTGAAATTCTCACGCCGCTTCGCGACAGAGACATATCCAGGCTAATCAAAACCATCCGAGCCGCGAAGTGTGAATCGATCGCGATTTCGTTGCTGTTCTCGTTCGCGCGTCCCGAGCACGAGCGAAGACTGGCCGACTCGCTCGCCCAGCTCGGCTTACCGATATCCGTTTCTCATGAAATCCTGCCGGAATATCGTGAATACGAACGCACCTCGACCATCGTGGTTAACGCTTACCTACAGCCGCTGATGGGGCGATATCTCACCAGTCTCACGTCTCGAGTCTCAGGTCTCAAGTTGAGCGTGATGCAATCATCCGGCGGCAGCATCTCTGCTCAAGTTGCCGCGCGCGAGCCGGTGCGCACCATTCTCTCCGGTCCGGCCGGCGGTGTGGTGGGCGCCTTGCGCGTCGCCGCCGAATCAGGTTTCGAAAACATCGTCACGTTCGATATGGGAGGCACGTCGACCGATGTCGCCCTGTGCGATCGCGAAGGCATGCGGCTCACGAATGAATCAATCGTGGCGGGCGTCCCGGTCGCAATTCCCATGATGGATATTCACACCGTGGGCGCCGGCGGTGGATCGATCGCGCGCGTGGATGAGGGCGGCAGCTTGCGTGTCGGGCCCGAATCGGCGGGCGCCGATCCCGGCCCCGCCGCTTACGGACGATCGCTCTTACCGACAGTAACCGATGCTCACATCGTGTTGGGGCATTTTCCGGGCGCGCAATTGCTGGCCGGCGAGTTCAAGCTGGATGAAGACCGCGCTCATCACGCCTTAAATCAATTGGCATCGCAGATGAGCGAGGCCGCGGGTCGAGAGATTAAGGCAATTGCGGCTGCGCAAGGCGTACTCGACGTAGTTACTACGAACATGGAGCGCGCGCTGCGTCATATTTCAGTCGAACGCGGTTACGACCCACGTGACTTTACCTTGATTCCGTTTGGCGGCGCCGGCGGTTTGCACGCAGTTGAATTGGCGCGCGCGCTCCGCATTCCACGTGTGCTGGTGCCGGCATCGCCCGGAGCGCTCTCGGCAATCGGAGTGCTCACGGCCAACGTGGTCAAAGAACAAAGTCAGACGGTGATGATCGAAGCGAACCAGGAATCACATCGACTGCTGGAAAGGATCTTTCGCGGGATGGAGAAGCAGGCCCGAGCAACGTTGCGTCGTGAAGGCTTCCCCCAAGCCAAACAAAAACATGAGCGTTCCATTGCCGCCAGGTACAAAGGGCAATCGTTCGAACTTCAAATAACGCAAACGAGCGGCGACATAGCTGCTGCTTTCCATCGCGCACACCAATCGCGATATGGCTATTCACAAACAAGTAACCTCGTCGAGATTGTCAGTGCGCGCGTCCGGTCGAGCGGCGTCGTTGACAGAATCAAGCTGCCGAAACGAAGGCATTCAAGATCGCCCTCGATCGAGCAGCCGCACGAGTTTGTAGCAACATATTTCGGCCGCAAGCCGGCTCGGGTCGCGGTCTATCAACGGGAACTGCTGGCTGCGGGTTCGCGTCTGCGCACGCCCTGCATTGTGACTGAGTATTCCGCGACCACACTTGTTCCGGCGAACACCAGAGCAAGTTTGGATCTCAGCGGCAATGTCATTATTCAACTTGCATGACAAATGACACGCGCACTACTCCATGAAGAATTTTGATCCGACAACCCTGGAAATCTATCGCGCGCTCTACACCTCGGTAGCGGAAGAGATGGGTGTGACGCTGCGGCGGACTTCGTTCTCGCCCAACATCAAAGAGCGCCGGGATTATTCTTGCGCCGTCTTCGATGCTGATGGCCGCGTAATTGCGCAGGGCGATCACATGCCAGTGCATCTCGGCTCTATGCCGATGGCGGTCGCCGCGGCGCTACGTGACGTCACGATCAACCCCGGTGACGTGGTGGCGGTCAACGATCCGTTTGCCGGCGGCACGCATCTGCCCGACGTGACTCTGGTGATGGGCGTCTTTAGAGAGACGCGGCGACGCGGAGAGGGGGGGACGCGGGGGAGTTCGCCGCGTCTCCGCGTCTCCCAATCTCCGCGTCCGCTCTTCTTCGTCGCCAATCGCGCGCATCACGCGGACATCGGCGGCGCCACGCCGGGCTCGATGGGACTCGCGACGGACGTTTATGGCGAAGGAGTGCGCATTCCCCCAATTCGCATCGTTCGCGGCGGAGAAGTCTGTGACGATGTGATGAAGCTGATCCTGACGAACGTCCGCAGTAGTCACGAGCGGCAGGCGGATTTTGCAGCCCAGATTGGATCGTTGAAAACCGGTGAGATGCGGCTGCGCGAAATCGTCGAACGTCGCGGCGAAAAGGAAGCTCAATCTTACGCGCAACATTTAATCTCGTATTCATCGCGCATGATGCGCCGCGCCATTGCGGCAATTCCCGATGGCAACTACCAGGCAGAAGACGCCCTCGACGATGACGGGATCAGCGATCAGGAAATCCCCATTCGCGTGCGCATAACAATCAAAGGCGAGCGAGCGACCGTCGATTTCACCGGCAGCGCCCCGCAAGTTGCAGGCGCGGTCAACGCAGTCGAGGCCATCACAGCTTCCGCCGTCTCGTATTGCTTTCGCTGTCTGATGGCAGCCGATGTTCCCGCCAGCGCCGGTTTGATGGAACCAATCGAAGTCATCGCCCCAAAAGGAACGATCGTCAATGCGGCGCACCCGGCCTCGGTGGCCGGTGGCAATGTTGAGACGTCGCAGCGCGTCGTTGACACTGTGTTCAGGGCATTATCGAAAGCAATTCCGGATCGCATTCCGGCGGCCAGTCAGGGCACGATGAATAACCTCACCATCGGCGGTCTCGATCCGCGCAGCGGCCGTGAGTTTTCCTACTACGAGACAGTCGCAGGTGGCATGGGCGCCCGTCCGAAGGCCGACGGCATGAACGCTACGCACACGCACATGACTAACAGTCTCAACACGCCGGCCGAAGCGCTCGAGTATGCTTACCCGCTGCGCGTGCGTGAATATCGGATTAGGAAAAATTCAGGCGGCAAAGGAAAGCACAAAGGGGGCGACGGCACGATTCGAGAAATCGAAACGTTGGCGCCGGCGCGCATGGCCGTGCTTTCCGATCGAAGGAAGCGTCAACCTTATGGCTTGCAGGGCGGCGAGGATGGCGAAGCAGGCCGCACTTATCTCATTCGCCGTGACGGGAAGAAAGAGAAACTAGCTTCAAAAGGAAACTGGGAGATGCAAGCAGGCGATCGGGTACGGATTGAGACGCCGAGCGGTGGTGGCTTCGGACGGAAAGAGACTAGAGACTAGAGGTTAGAGGTTAGAAATTAGAGATTAGTTAACTGTAAATAAAGGAAACTCTCTACTGATTGCTCTAACACTAACCTCCCGAGCGCCAATCACCAATTTCTAGTAGCGCTGGCCCTGACTATGAAATCTTCATCAAGTGTTTGCTAGTCTTTGACAGTAGCCTAAAACCAACTAACTTTGGGGTTGTAATCTCTAGTCTCAAGTCTCAAGTCTCTGGTCTCTAGTCTCCAACCTCTAGCCTCCAAGCATCAATCAACCAGCACGCGCGTATTCAAAGCCTCAGCGCGCTCGATGGCGCCCAGCAGCCGTAAGAACTGCAAATAATTTCTGCTCCGCGAAGTCAGCCGTTCGCTCTCGAGTTGACTGAGATCGTTTCTCAGGACGAGATCGAGGAAATCGTAATAATCACCGGTCGCCGAAAAAGGAAATTCCCGCTCGTAGGTGGTTGTTTCCGAATCATCAGATCGAAAACCCGCCAGCAAATCGAAGACGTGGTCGGTGGTCAACCGCGCGCCGGCCCGGGCCAGGCGAATCGGCAACCGCAACTCAAAAAAACGCAGCCCGTCGGCAGTCGTGACGCGCCGCAGTTCCTTGGTAGCTTCACCGTCGAAGGGTGATTCCGGATCGACCAGAATGTGCATCAAGCGCGGCCAGTCTTCGCGTTCGACAGTATCGAGCATTAACTGAATTCGATTCGCGAGAAACTTTTCGAACTCTGCATCGATGGGATAGTTGATTCGACCCAGACAGCCCACCGCTTCACCTTCCCCTGCGGTCTCCCTGGGCAGGCAGGCGGGACAATTCGCGCAGACCTCAGTTTCAGCCTGGAGCAAATCAATCTCAGATGCGGATTTCTCGATCCACTCCACTTTGTCTGCGGTGGGTGCAGTCTGATCGGCCGTGGTGACGATGGCGTGCAAATGGCTCAGCCGTCCCCATTCGCGCAGGTGCTTTTCCTGATAACGCGCGCGAAGCGGACACGAATAGTCGACAGCAAAATCAAGCGACATGGCTGTTTATTTAGCAGCGAGCACCGCGCACTTGAAACTCACCCGAATTTACGCGTCACGCGTGGGGCGATTGTGATTAATGATTTCTACGATTGAAGTGAAGGGGACTTTTACGATCTCACCGTCGGCACGTTCCACCTTCACCGTAGGGGCCGAAAGCGCGTGGGTAGTCTTCATGCTGCGGACGATGCCGCGCACGCGAATGCCGTCGGCGGTCACAATTTCGATGTTGCCCTTGCCGTAAAGCGGCTGCAGCGCTGCCAGTGCTTTCGTAATTTCCATATTAGGTCTGGTCTGGGTTGCCAAGACTATACTCGCTCTTTGCACATTCGTGAAATGGAGGGTCAGCATCCAGAGTCTCGACGCGGTCAAATCCACGCTAGCGGCTTCCTTTGAAAAGTCGCAACCTATTATCCAGTAGCCTCGTATACGAGTTGACAGTTCATCCAACTGTTCGTTTCAATTCAGCCATGCAGTCTCAGCAAAATTTCGGAAATCCCGGTGCGGGCGAACAATTCTGCGCTCAGTGCGGCGCGCCGATGCCCAAAGAGTTACGGTTCTGTCGCGCGTGCGGCCATCGGCTGGGCGAAGGTCCGGCGGAATACACGGAAACCGTGCGCTTTCCCGGGACCACCGCACCAAGTCGCGGTGGCCTGACGACGCCCTTCTATCCAACGTTTAATGCGCCGATGACCACTGTCGATCCGCCGCGCCGTCGGCCACGTTTCGGACTCAAAGGCATGACGTGGCTATGGATTGTGCTGGTTGCCGTTTTTGCGTTCGGCGGGCTGATGAGTCTGGCGCGCAAGCCGCGCATTCCGCGGCCACCGTTTGCTGCCGTGGCTGAGGCTAACCGTTCATGGGTGGGAGTGAATCAATTCGATAACACCGACGTCGGCGTCACTTTCAGGTACATCGACGCGCCGGGAGGTCCGGCCGACAAGGCAGGTTTGGTAGGCGGCGACATCATCACGAGCTTCGACGGTCAAGCCGTCGGGAAGCAAAATGAAATGATGGATTTGCTCAGACGCACACCCATCGGTAAGACCGTAGAAATCGTTTATCTTCGCGACGGCGTTTCGCGAAAGACGCAGATGACCACCGTTTCGCGCGACGAGTACAACCGCATCAGCGACTTATATGAAAAACGTGCGGAAGGAAATGGATTATTTGGATTTGAGCGAGGGCGCATGACGCGCATTACGTCACCTGAAACTAATACTTATGGCGTCCGCATCGATTACGTGGAGCCGAATAGGCCGGCCGATCTCTTCGGCATCAAGAAGGGTGACATCATTACGGATTTCGACAACATACCGATTCGCACCTCCGACGAGTTTTATATGCGGGTGCGGCGCACAATTCCCTACACCACCGTCAACATCACCGTGCTGCGCGAAGGCCAAAAGATGGTCATTCCCGTGAGAATCGGCAAGGCCTAACCGCTCGCATATTCGCGCATCTTGTTTTCCATTTCGCGGCGCGCGGCTTCGCGATCTTCTTCTTCATCGTCAACTTCAAAGGCTTCGAACAGGGCGTAAGGCTGTTCCGCCACCGAACGCACTTCCCACGCTTCACGTCCGCCGTGCGATGGTCGCGAAAACCACAGCGCATCGATCTCAGAATTGACTATCGCTGCCCTGGGGAAAGCTTCAGCGATGCGCGGCTCTTCAGCCCGGGCGGCCGGTGTAATCAGGACTCGCCGCAGATTCCAACCGTGCTTCTCATAGGTCGCGACAATCTCTTTTGCTAACTCAATTTTCATTGACGCCAATTATAACGAAATCTTAATTGCAGGATGCGGCTGTAGCTTTGCTCGATGACAACTGCATCCGTATGATTGCTGACCGATGCCAACAGCCTACCTCGGATCGCCTTTTTATCTTGCGCTCGCACCGGCACTTGCAGACCGAGGCGTAGCGCTGGCGGAGCTCTGTCCGGACGGCGACAGTGTAGCGCGGCGCGTACTCCATGATTATGGCGCCATGTTCGTCGCCGGTGACGGCGTTTTGCCGCCGCCCGTTTGCGTCTTTACGAGCGAGGAGGCAGTTACTCGTTTTCAAAACGAGGCGGGTTGGAGCGCGGCAAATATTTTCGATGCCACCATCGAGCTGCAACCAGCGGCCATGGAGGCTTTGGTGCGAGCCCGCGAAGCTGCGCGCGTGGCAGGCCTCGACATCACGCCACGGGATGGTGGCGAAGGCGCGCGCCGCAGTTACGCCGACACCGTGCGGCTCTGGAATTCGCGGTTTCTACCGGCGCTCGCCCACTGGCAGAAGGCCGGGAGATTAACACCCGAACAGGTAAACGAGCTGCAGGACTTGCCAATCAACCAACAGGTCGCCGAGGTGCTGGAGTTGGAGCAGCAGGGAATCTTTTTCAGCAAAGACCTTTCAAAGTCCGTGCTCTACTCGATCGCGGCCCCCGGCACATCGCAACACATCGCCATGCTGGCATTCGACGTCAACGAATTTCTTGACGCGCGGGTGCGCGAAATTCTGGCGGCGCAAGGCTGGTTTCAGACAGTACTTAGCGACCTGCCGCACTTTACTTATCTGGGGCTCGACGAAGGCGAGCTGCCCGGCCGCGGCCTGAAAGCCGTGGACGTAAACAGCCAGAAATTCTGGATTCCCGACGTTGGTTGATTCCCGTGGCATCCGCAGTGTGACGCCGCTCATCATACGCCTGACGGCGATTTTGCAGGCCCGCGCTGACGCTGTAACATAGTTTTCAGCAAATCTTGTCCTTTCAAAATATCAGCTCGCATGTTTAGGAACGCATTAATAATAACTGCCTTATTGATTTCTGCCGCCGTCGCACTGGGACAGGCGGCAACGCCCCGGCCAAATTCGACACCCACCCAAACCCGCCCCGGGACAGTCTTTGAATTGTCCGATTACGGCGTCCAGATTCAGCCGGACGCCCGGCTGATCGTCGTGATGGCGGCTCTTGATGCCGCCGGTTTTGATCCAACACCTCCCGGAAAAGAGCCGTCAGCATTCCGCAAGCTGGTGCGCAGAGATCAGGAAGGACTCGATCCGGCCCTGCGCGAGCGCATGAAGAATTTTTTCGATCGTACCAAACTGCCCGCGCCGGCGACGCCGGCTGACCAGGCCGCGCGCTACGTCTCGCTTGCGTACGCGATTGGTCAACCGCCGCTCATGGACGCGCCGGAGCGCTCTGATGATTTACCCGGCGGCGTGCTCGAGGTGCTGGACTTCGCGCCGCTGGTGCGTGACTTCTATCGCAAGTCGGGGATCGATGGCCGCCTGGTTTCGTATATGCGCGCTTATCAGGCCGAAGGCGATCGGCTGCGTCCACAGTCGGCCGAGATGGTTCGCGCTGTCCTCTCATACCTGCATACCAGACCCATCGCAGTGACCACTGAACGGGTCCGGGTGAAGAGTCCCGATAAGAAAAAGAGCGACGCGATCGTCTATTCGACCCGTGAACACCAACGGCACTTCTACATCGTTCCTGATTTGCTGGCCGCGCCGGGCACGATAAATTTTCGCGTGATAGCGGATGACTATTACGCGATCATACCGGAAGGCAGCGATCCCACTTCAGCCGAAATTCGGCATGCGTTTCTGCAATACGTGATCGATCCCCTCGTTCTGAAATTCAACAAAGAAATCTCTGCACAACGAGAACAAGTGAAGCAGTTGATCGATTTAAGGACGAAAGCGGAAGCCACCGTTTCACCCGATGTATTCGTGGTTGTTCGGCGCTCGCTGGTGGCCGCCGCGGAAGCCCGCTTCAACGAAACCGCGCGCCTGACTGAGGTTACCAACCTGCAACGACGCCGTTTACAGGACGCGAAAGACGACACCGAGCGAAAAGCCATCGCCGCGCAAGCTGAAGCATCGCGCGCGGCTATCGCCGACGAAGTCATTGCGTCACTGGCAGAGAACTACGAAAACGGCGCGGTACTCGATTTCTTCTTTGCGGACCAGCTGCGCGATTTTCAAAGCTCAGGCTTCGATATCGCGAACTTCTTCGCGGAAATGCTGACCGGCATCGATGCAACGAAGGAAAACAAAAGACTCGCCGATATCGGTCTGGCGCGTAATCGCGCGTTGGAAGCGCGCAAAGCGCACCCGCGCTATTCGCTCTGGCTCATCGATCCTTCGTTTGAAGCGCGTGAAGCTACGACCGGCCCGCGGAACTCGGCGCTGGTAGGTAAGCTGACGGAGGTGGAGAAACTTCTGCAAACACGGAACTATGAACAGGCCGAAAACGCTCTCAAGGCGCTTTTGCTCGATTATCCCGGGGATCCCCGGCTGCTGGCTACGTTAGGTCAGACGGCGAGTCTGTGGGCGCGAGACACGACCGATGATGATCTGCAAATCAAGAGACTGAATGGCGCGCTGGGAAGTTATCGGCTGGCCGTCGCGGCAGCCAACCCCGAAACCGACAAGGTACTGTTGTCACGCGCCCACGAATCGATGGGCCGCATCCTCGCCTTTCTCGATCAGAAGGATGAAGCGATGAAAGAATTCGACGCGGCCATCAAGATCGGCCCTGTCGCCGGTGGCGCCTACAATGACGCGCTGGCTGGTAAACGAAAGCTGGCCCAACCGTAGACCACTCATTGTGGCGGAATCTTATCGATCTCTTTTTCAATTAGCGGAAACAACCGCATCCGTAGTTTGGTCACCAATAGATCGGCTTGACGCACGTCTTCCTCGAGGCGAATGCGGCTCTGCACCGTTACATTCAGCAGGCTCTCGACGCCCTTCTTTTCATTCTCCAAGCCTCGACGTCGCGTGTCGCGCATCTCAGCCGTGCGGGTGCCGCCGACACCGACCATAGAACGCTCGATGTTTTCGGAGCGTAGATCTTCGTCGAACTGGCCCATGCGAATCTTGTAGGCCGTTTCTTTCTCGATCAACTCAATGAGTTGTTTCCGCAAAACTTCTGCGCGTTGTTCCGCGTGGGCTAACAGATCGAGATTCGTGACCACCTTCCTGATGCTTTCGTTGGCCGCGTCTTCGCTCTTCCTGGCCGGATTCAACAGACCATCGCTGATTGTCTGCAAACGATTGCTCAAGGTCTGCACCGACTTACGCAGCGCCGCCACTTCATTCGTCAATGAATCGTCGGCCGCGGCGGGCTGGGTCTGAGCGAACGCCGGAACAACCACGAATCCGAGCAGGGAAAGGAAAAGCGAGAGCCTGAACACGAGTTTCATTGAAATCCTCCTGAAAAGATTTGCTGTTATCACGCGAGTAAAGGGTGGAAGTTCCCTTATCGGCTCGCTGCGAATGTAATGAAGTGTGACTAGCTAAGCTTCAAAGCCTGTCGCGCCTCGAAGAACTCGGCCCACGCATCCCCGTGCTTCTTAATCAATGCCGGCACATTCTTAATGGTGAAGTCTGAAATTTTGATGCCCTTCTCGATCTGCTTCCAGGTCAGAGGCATTGAGACAGTCGCCCCTTCGCGCGCTCGCGCGCTGAAAGCGGCAGCGATCGTTTTGCCGCGAGCGTTTTGCATCGCATCGACATAGACCTGCTGCTTCTGACGCTTTGCCAACGAACGCTGAACGGTCGCAATCTTCGGGGCGCGACTCGCCACTTCTGCCGCTAATCCTTCGGCGATGGCCGCAACCTTCCGGTAATCATGTTTAGGTTTGAGCGGCAAATACACGTGAATGCCGGACGAACCTGAAGTCTTGGGGAAGCTGGGAAGTCCCAATTCGTCGAAGACTTGCTTACAAATTAACGCGACCTCGAGAACGTTCTGCCACGGCGCCTGTTTTGGATCGAGATCCAGCATCAGATAATCCGGCTTGTCCAAATGTTTCAGCGTTGAATGCCACGGGTGCTGTTCGATGGTTCCCAGGTTAACGAAGTGCAACAAAGAGCCCACGGTGGTATACACCGAATAATTCACCTCGCGGCCTTCCTGATTTACGAGCTTGACTGTCTTGATGAACTTCGGAGCGGTGCTCGTATCCTGCTGGAAAAACATTGGCGCTTTGATGCCGCGCGGATAACGTTGGAGAATCGCCGGGCGGTCCTTGAGAAACGGCATAATGTACGAACTAATGTTCAGGTAGTAACTGAGCAGTTCGAACTTGGTCAGTTTCTGCGTCGGCCAATAAACGCGATCGAGACTCGTCAGCGAGACGCGCTCACCTTGAACATCCACGACTAGGTCGCCCTTCGGTTTCTTTAGCGCCAGAAACTCATCCACCGATATTTCGCGGCCAGTTTTCTGATTCGAGACTTGTGCTTTTCCGCTCATAATGCTGCTCCAGGTCTGATTCTAACACCGCTGAAACGTCCGTGAGGTGCTCATTGAGAACCAACCAGGTGAGCAAGATCACAGACCACAGGCGATTTCGCTTGACCGATTGTTCACACAGTCTGTAAGCTGCCATTATGAAAATGATTGTCAGAATCAGCCATGCGGAAAACGGGCGAAGCTCCCGGCTGTTAGTAGTCTTAGCGGCGGTCCTGCTTGCCTTTGCGCTTGAAGGTAACTGCCTGGCCCAGAACATGGTTGAGCCAACTCTCCGCTTGAGAATCCTCGATGCCAACCATGCGGTAATAGTTGGCGCGCGCGTCATGGTTGGCAGCGTCGCGGCAGTTACCGACGATAACGGCGAGTTCTCTGCTCCCACGCCGCCCGGGGAATATCTCCTGAAAATCAAGGCCACAGGCTTCGCCGTCGTAACCCGCTTGGTCAAAGTCACAACCGGCAACGCCGAGCCGGTTGAGATTGTCCTGCCCATCGCCGAGTCCACGGCCGTGGTTACGATTACCGCGACGGACACTGTCGCCTATCGCGCTGACGCCATGAGCAGCGCAACGCGCACGCTAACGAGCCTGCGGGACCTGCCGCAATCGATCGCGGTGGTAGGAAAACAACAAATTCAGGATCAATCGTTGAAGAGCATCACTGATGTGGTGAACTACGTGCCCGGGGTAGTCTCGCATCAGGGAGAGAATAACCGTGACCAGGTTGTCATCCGCGGGGTCAGCACCAGTGCCGATTTCTTTCTCAACGGGCTGCGCGATGACGTTCAGTATTATCGAGATCTCTACAACCTTGATCGGGTAGAAGTTTTGAAAGGACCAAACGCCATGAGTTTTGGCCGTGGCGGCGGGGGCGGCGTGGTAAATCGCGTGGCCAAAGAGGCTAGGTTTTCAAAGATTCGCGACTTTGAATTCACCGCTGGTTCCTTTAATGACGCACGCTTCACCGGTGATCTCAATCAGCCGCTCAGTCAAAGTGTGGCAGTGCGAATTAATGGCGTGTACGAGCGCTCCGGAAGCTTTCGCAGATTTGTGAATCTCCATCGCTACGGAATCAATCCCACATTTAGCGTCACGCCGAGCGCCAACACGAGAGTCTCAATCAGTTACGAGCACTTCAACGACGAACGTCGCGCGGACCGAGGCATTCCTTCATACCTGGGGAAACCGGCGGACATGCCGATCGCGACCTATGTCGGCAACCCCAGCGAGAGTCACGTAAATGCACTCGTCAATCGTCTGAGCGGAACAGTTCAGCATCAAGTGGGACGACTGACGATCACGAACCGCACAATGTTTGGCGATTATGATCGCGCTTACCAGAATTACGTCCCCGGCGCAGTAAATGCGGCAAAGACGTTGGTTACGCTCTCGGCCTACAACAGCGCCACCCGCCGCCGAAATCTGTTCAATCAAACGGATTTCAACTATTTGGTATCAACCGGCAAGGTCAAGCATAACCTGCTCATGGGGGTCGACGTCGGGCAACAGTGGACCGACAATTTCCGTAACACAGGGTTCTTCAATAATGTGACTACGTCGATTCAGGTTCCCTACGACAATCCGCTGAGCACGACGCCAGTCGTTTTTCGTCAGAGCGCAACTGATGCGGACAACCACCTGAAGACGAATCTGGCAGCGACCTTCATCCAGGATCAAGTTGACCTTTCGCGGCACGTTCAGTTAAACGTCGGCTTGCGCTTCGATTATTTTGATTTGCGATTCCACAACAACCGGACGGGGGAAGATCTCCGGCGAATTGATCGTCTGACTTCGCCGCGATTGGGTTTGGTGGTGAAGCCTTTGATGCCGTTATCGCTCTACGCCAGCTACAGTGTCTCGTATCTGCCCAGCTCCGGCGATCAGTTTTCTTCGCTGACTTCAGTTACCCAACAAGTCAAACCCGAGCAGTTCACAAATTATGAAGTCGGCGGCAAGTGGGACGTGCGCCGAAATCTCACGTTAACGACTGCCGTCTATCGACAGGATCGAACGAACACACGCTCAACCGATCCACACGATCCCACGCGCATCGTGCAGACCGGCCGCCAACGCACAAATGGCTTCGAAGCCGGCGCCAGCGGTAATGTCACGCGTTCATGGAGCATCAGCGGTGGTTATGCGTATCAGGATGCTTTCATATCGAGCGCAACCACGGCGGCCAGAGCGGGCGCCCAGGTCGCGCTGGTCCCGCGCCACACCTTCTCGATCTGGAACAAGTATCAGGTTGTGAATCGGTTCGCACTGGGAGTGGGCGTGATTCATCGCGCGGATATGTTCGCAGCGATCGACAATACGGTCACTTTGCCCGCATATACCAGAATCGACGCGGCTGCTTACTTTCCGTTTTCGGAACGATGGAAGCTGCAAGCAAACGTGGAAAATATTTTGAACCGGACTTATTACCTGAACGCGGACGGCAACAACAACATCTCCCCAGGATCGCCGCGCGCGATTCGCGTTGCATTAGTAACCCGATTCTGAGAGTTTCAGATTTCTTCCGGCGGCAAGTCTTTGTTCGCCGGGCCATTGATCACCGCGCCGACCGCGTCATAGCGCGAGCCGTGACACGGACAATCCCAGGTCTTCTCGGCTGCGTTCCAGGTCACAATGCAGCCGAGGTGAACGCAGACCGCAGACATGCTGTGAACGGTGCCATCTTCGTCACGATATACCGCCAGCTTTGAAAGCCCCTTGCGAAGTATCGCTCCTTCGCCTTTCGCAATCTCTTCAGCCGAATCAACCTCGCCGGGTGTGACCGTATCCGTGTATTGCGCCGCGACGTTGACATTTTCCTGAACAAAATCCTTCAGTGAACCCAGCGTCTTACGCGCAGGATCATAGAGATCCTTCCATGGATTATCGCGTGCCAGAATCAAGTCGCTGAGCAGCATGCCGGCGATGGTGCCATGGGTCATGCCCATTCCTGAATCGCCGGTGGCGATGAATACATTGTCGGCGTCCGCCGGGTTGCGGCCGATGAAAGCCAGACCGTCAACCGGCTCCATCACCTGACCCGACCAGCGATATTCGATCTCTTCAACCATTGGGAAGCGATTACGCGTCCATTGCTCAAGCTTGCCCCAGCGTTGCGCGCCATCATGTTGCTGGCCGGTTTTGTGATCCTCACCGCCAACGATCAGCACGTCAGCCTCGTCACCGCGCTCGATACGAATGTAGTGATACGCGTCCCAGAGATCGGCCGGCGCGTCCCAGAGCAACATCGCAGGGACCGAACCACGCGGAATCCGCGCGCCAATCACATACGTCGTATACGGCGCTTGTTTCGTATGAATTACCATGCGGTCATTCACCGGCGAATTAGTTGCGACTACGATTGCGTCACAGCGAATCTTGTGACCAGCTGTCGAGGTGACGTGTGCATGATTACCACCTTCGATTTCATCGGCGTGCGTGCCGGTATGAATGCGACCACCCTCGCGCTCAATCGCCTGAGCTAATCCGGTCAAATATTTCAGCGGATGAAATTGACACTGTCGCGGAAAATGCAGACACGGTCCGGTATCGAAGCTGTCGAGCGGCGCACGCTCCAGACGCTTCACGTCAGTCAGCCCGGCCCGATGCGCAGCCGGCAGCTCATCATCGAGCACCTGGACTCGGCCATTGGTTGGCAGAAACAGATAACCATCGAGCCGTTCAAATTCACAATCGACTTGCTCGGCTTGGACAATCGCTTCCACGCGATCGATTGCTGCCGTGTGACTCTGCGCCGCGAGACGCGCCCCTTCTTCTCCGAACAATCGCTCGAGTTCATAGAATCGATCGTCGAGCGCATTCGTCAGATGCGCCGTCGTCCGCGCGGTCATGCCTCCACCGATTGGTCCGTCATCCAAAACGATCACTTCAATGCCGGCGCGCGTCAGGAAGTAAGCGGTCGTCAATCCCGCTATGCCTGCGCCGACCACGCAGACATTCGCGCTGGTGTCCTTTTGCAGCGTGGTCTCGGCAGGCACCTCGGCGGTGGCCATCCACACAGAGGTGGTCGTTCCAGATGTTGGGTGCATTTTCTCTTTGATGATTGTGGCCATGATTGGCGTTTAAGAGCCACTTACATGCCAATCCGCCACCGTCTCTCAAAACTAAGAGTACTTAGGAGACTGTCTGGAATTGCGACAACACTCCAGCAAAATAGCCAAAGATCGATACAGACTCAGAGGCAACTTTCAGTACCTGCCATAGTCAGGCTTCAACAAATCAAGTGGACGATTGGCATGACGGTTGAGGCGATATTTCGTTAAGAGGAGGACGTTATCATGGCAAGCAAAGCAAGTATCGGCGGGCATCCGATTCATCCGATGCTCATTCCGTTTCCGATTGCGTTGTTTATCTTTTCATTTGTCGCCGATCTTATTTACCTTTGGCGCGGCAACCCGATCTGGAGAGACTATGTCGCCTTCTACACGATGCTGGGCGGCATCGTCGGCGCGGCGGCCGCCGCGGTCCCGGGATTGATCGACTGGGCGACGCTGACTGATCGCGCCGCCGTGCGCGTCGCTAACTGGCATGCGCGAATCAACGTCATAACGCTGGTGATCTTTGTCGCCAACTTTTACCTACGAACTGCGAGTGGCGCGTCGTGGGTTCCCAGCCTACCGATGTTGCCTTTCTATCTTTCTATTGCAGGTGTGATTGGCTTGAGCATCGCGGGATGGCTAGGCGGACAGTTGGTGTTCGCACATGGAGTCGCGGTTGACACTAAACCAAAGGCGAGACCGGAAGAGCCGGCAGCGCAACGCCACATTCGCGCCGCTTAACTCGCGAGGTCGATAAGTCTGAATGGCTGGGTGAGGGGGCGCGTGCTCGTGATTTTCGACCATTCAGATAATATCAGCGCCGCGCCCCAGGGAAACATACCGATTGAAACTTTAAGCAGCTTGACCTGCAGGTCGTTTCCCCCGCGCCGACAATTTAGGTGAGCTGCACCGCGGGCGTTGCTGCAGGCGGCGGCAGCTCTTCTGCCGGCGGGCGCGGCGAGAACTTCTCACTCCAGCGAATTTTTCCGGTCGCCTGCATCACGACAAACAGCGTCGTAATCGAACCAATCGTAATCGCCAATCCCGTAAAGCCATTCAGGAAGAAGGCATACGAAAACGCCACCAGGTAGATGAACTGTGCCAGCGCAGCCTCGCGCACCGCGAAGCGCGTACCGACTACCAAACGCAGGTACGAAATGACAAGGAAGATGGACACGGCTGAGCAGATTGCAAATGCCAGATGAATCGACACGTGATCGACGAGATAAGCCAGCAGCAAATGGAACGAGAAGAACGCGGCGGCCAGGAAGAAGTAGTTCATCGGATGCAATTCAATGCCGCGCAGCGTCGTAATAATCAGCATCAGGAAGAAAAAGAAAAATAGCGAGACCGGGGCAAACAAGCTGATGCGACCGGCGAGCGGTCCCGGTTGTAATTTCTCCGGCATGGTCATCGCAATTTGATACCCCGATACCAGATTCTTATACGTCCAATCCAGCGTCCAGCCCGCCGACGTTTCCGTCTTGTTAGTCGGTGACAGTGTGTTCTCAGGAAAGTCTATGTCCTTGAAATTCGTGGTCATCTTCAGCGAGAAGTCACGCACCTGGGCCACATCGCCAGCCTGACCCGTTTCGCTCACCGGTCCCCCAAAGTTGTAACGCCAATTGTTCAATCCCTGGGACTTATAGGCGACCTTTAGCAAGGCCGCGCTCCTGGCCTTCACTACCACGACTCCGCTCGCGCTGCTTTTTCCATTCGTCAAAGGTACCGCCAGGCCATCGACGGTAAACACGAGATCGTCATAGATGGCCTGCGCCGTCGGAAAATCGAGACGAAACGTCACGTTTCGGTCTTTGTCGCTGGTGTTTCGAAAAGCGTAAGCGCCGTCGAATCCCACCTTGTAAGTGCTGTACCAAAGCAGACCCTTCTGCCGGTGCTCAAGATTCAGATCGACATTAATGTGACTGCTCTCGAGTGGTAGTGTCGTCGTCGCATTTTCCTGCGTGACCGTTTCCACCGTCTTTCCGTTTTCCGTCTTGGTTACCTTCTTCGCCACCTGTTCGTCGAACGAGGCTTGTGGCGGCGATTGGATCTGCGGTGCGCCCCACGTCGATTGCACGCGACTGTCAGAAAGATTGCCGGAATCGTAAGTGCGATCAAAGATGGTCGCGCCGAGAATTGCCCAGGCGACGGCGGTGCAGATGAAGATGAAAGTGATGGCAGCAATTCGCAGGATCATCGATGTCTCCTCCGGAGTAACAGGACGAGCAACGGGATAATTGATTTCTTGAAACATGATGGTTGATGGTCCATTCTTCGATCAAAGTTGTTACCAGCCAATGTGGGTCGCCACGGTTACCGACGCGGCGCTCCTCGTGAATTTTCAAATCTGAAATTTTGTCTGGCCGTGCAGCAAGCTGTTTTCATGACCAATGAGCAAACGTGTCTCCCAGGCGCTCTCAACAAGCAGAAGCACAGCGGGTTTCGCATTCGCCGGGAGATCGAATGCGAGATCGGTAGTGTACGTTTCGCCAGGTCGCAGCGGCTTCGTCACCGGCGTACCCGCTTGTGCTGCCGGTAGATAGCGATTGCCGCGGTCATCGAACAGGGTAAAAAGCCTGCCGTTTGGAAACAACAAACCATCTCCACGCCTGGGTCCGCTATTTGTTTCATCAAAACGCGTTTTGATCGTGATTATCGTGAATTGATCATGAGCTCGCGCTTGACTCTCGCCTTTGCCTAACGTCTTGTCCTGAGCGACATCAGCGATTGAGTAGGCCAGATGACAATCAAGTTCGCAGAAATGCTTTTCCTGACCGCGCGCCAGCAACTGGTCCCGGCTCACCAGTGAGAAGATGATCGTTGCGGCCAAATACGCGAGTCCGACGTTCAGCATCACAGCGAGA
This sequence comes from Pyrinomonadaceae bacterium, assembly GCA_044870975.1. Lineage (GTDB taxonomy): Bacteria > Acidobacteriota > Blastocatellia > Pyrinomonadales > Pyrinomonadaceae > UBA11740. The sequence continues at coordinate 20,496 of JBIOZK010000123.1, read as the reverse complement.
AGAGTCTTGGCGCGGTTTGTTTTTCGCACAATTATTGACTGCGTCAGAGCGATGCTTGCCACCACCAGGACGAATCCCGTTCCGAGAAACGCCAGCACCGAGATCGGTGCAGCCAGGTTGACGTTCGTATACATAACCGGAAAGACCTGGTTAGGGCAGAGTACTTTGACCCGCAAAGCAGCCCTGCAAAAAAATTTCGGCCGTCATCCCCTTCGCATGCGGCCAATCAAAGCCTCCATATGATCCAAATAGCGCTCAAGTGCGCGACGGCCGGCGGCAGTCAGGCTGTACTCGGTCTTTGGTGTCCGGCCATCAAACGATTTAGAGCAATTGAGATAGCCGGCATCCTCCAGCTTGCGCGCATGGACGCTGAGATTGCCATCAGTCGTCTTCACCAGGTGCTTCAATTCGTTAAAGGTGAGCGATTCATTTGCCGCCAGCGCGCTGATGATTCCCAGTCGCAGCCGCTCGTGAATCATGCGGTCAATCTCGTGGGCGCTATGCGGAGCGCCACCGTGCATGCCACGGAGCCTTTCTTTTTCCGTCTGACCCTTGGTTGATTCGCGCTTTAGCGCGGCATTCCTAGCCACCGTATTTCCTCGCGATGATAGTTCCAAAAATTATGTGTAGCCCGCCAAATCCGAGAGCCATTAACCAGTCCCCAGACACCCGCGGTAGAAAAAGTCCCAGCGCGCCGATGATCATCATCGAGATACCCATCACCGGAACCACACTGACTGAGAACATGCCGCCCGTGATGACGCCGGTTCCGTAAAGCAGCAACCACATTCCGGGGATTGCCTTTATCATTCCGGCCTGAAACATGACTATCGTCAACAATACGCCAACCACCATCGGCGGTGACAAACTGAATACGACTTTTCGTCCGGGACCGGAAAACAACGGCACGCCGAGTTTGCGGGCTTTCCGATCCATCAGCCAACCGGCTATCAGCAACGAAATGATCGCTTCTGCCAGCCAGACGCCCAGCCACGCGCGCGGCGTAGCCTGATGGGCCGCTACGTAAGCGGCGGCGAGGGCGGTGACGCCAATCGCGACCTGCCCCCAACCCGGAACAGCCGTAAAAGCCGACGCGCGCTCCATCGTTTCCCGGATGTAGCGCAGATTGTCCATGGCGCGGTCGTGCAGCGCCGGCGGCGAATCTTGTTTGCGGAGTGCGGACACGGTTCGCATCATAGCCCGCTTCGATTGCCGCGTCAAGTACTTTGAATGATAAAGCACAGGAAGGAGTCGGCAACTTTACGCTTAAGAAGCTAGGGCACCAGGATTACCTTGCCGATGTTCTTACGCGATTCGATGTAGGTATGAGCGTCGGCTATTTGATCGAAAGGAAAGCTGCGGTCTACGTGGGGTCTAATCCAGCCTTCCGCGACGCCTTGCATTATTTCGGCGGTCCAGCCGGCGACTTTTTCGCCTTCGCCCCACATGTGACCGAGATTCAGACCAAAGATGCCTTTGTTCCGGTTCATCAAACCGATGGGATTGAAGCGCGGCATCGCGAGAATTGCTTTCAGCGCGCGTAGTTTGCCGGTGAGGCCGGACGCTGAGGCGACTGAGATTCCGAAAACGCCCATGCGGCCCGTGGCGCGCAGGGCTTGATAGCTCTTCTTCCAATTTGATCCGCCCAGCGGATCGATAATCAATTCGACGCCGCGATTATTGGTCAAGGACATCAGCGTCGGAAGCCAATCCTGCTCACGATAATCGATTGGATAATCCAGGCCCCGCGAACGCAGGAACTCGTGCTTGCCGCCGCTGGCAGTGCCAAAAGTTTTCGCGCCGATGTGTTTCGCGATATCCAGCGCGGCCAGCCCAACGCCGCCGCCGGCATTGTGAATCAGCACCGCCTCATCTTTTTTCAAACCACCCATGGTGACCAGCAGCGCCCACGCCGTCAGGTAATTCACCGGAATTGCCGCGGCTTCCTCAAAACTGAGGCTGTCGGGCTTAGCGAAGGTTTGCATCACAGGAACCGCGACCAATTCAGCCTGACCTCCGAATCGAGTCATCGCGATTACGGGCGTGCCAATCATGCCGGGGTCGACGTCAGCGCCTACGGTTTCAATTACGCCTGACACTTCATATCCCATGATGCAAGGCTTGGGGGGTCCATCCGGGTACAAACCTTGTCTCGCGAGGATGTCCGCAAAGTTCAAGCCCGAAGCTTTGACTCGAATAACAACCTGACCTGAGTTCGGTTGAGGGTCGGGACGCTCTTCGACCTTCATGACACGAGCGTCACCGGAAGATGTGGTTACAACGGCTCTCATAAAACGTAGCGCAAATTGTTAATTTGCGTTTGTTTGCTGCGCGGTCGAGCTGATTTGACGATTCGCAAATTAACAATTTGCGCTACAAAAGAATGGGCGCAGGAAGCAAAATTCCTGCGCCAGAATTACTGCTTGCCGCGACAATTAAGCGCCTTCGGCTTTAGTCTGCTTATTTGGCTGCGGCACCAGGCGAAGATAAGGCTTGACGGTCTTCCAGCCGCCCGGAAATTTCTCTTTCGCCGCTTCGTCATTAAGCGCCGGTACGATGATTACATCCTCGCCCTCTTTCCAATTGGCGGGCGTCGCGACGCTGTAGTTCGCGGTCAGTTGGATGGAATCGATCACGCGCAGAATCTCGTCGAAATTTCTGCCGGTGGCCATCGGGTAAACAATCATCAGCTTGATCTTTTTGTCCGGGCCGATGACGAAGACGTTTCGCACCGTCATATTGTCTGCCGCTGTCCGCCCTTCCGCCGTGCCGCCGGTGGCGGCGGGCAACATGTCATAGAGTTTGGCCACGGCGAGATCGGTGTCGCCAATCATCGGATAGTTCGGCGCGTACCCGGTCGCGTCCTTGATGTCGTCTGACCAGCGCGAGTGATTGTCGACCGGGTCAACGCTGAGCCCGATCACTTTCACGTTGCGTTTGTCGAATTCGGGTTTGATGCTTGCCACGTATCCGAGTTCAGTCGTGCACACCGGCGTGAAATCCTTGGGGTGGGAAAACAGAATTCCCCAGCTATCGCCGAGCCACTGGTGAAAATCGATCGTGCCGTCCGTCGTTTCGGCGGTGAAATTCGGGGCGGTATCTCCTAAACGTAATGCCATATCGAACTCCTTTGTTGGGGAAGATGGTTGGACGTCGCTTGCGCGACTGTCGAAGCCAAATTCAGTGTCTGATTTGCTGTGCGAGGGATTCTCAGACTAAACGAGAACCAAGTCAAGGAAGGTGCAGCCGTCAGACCGCGACGATGGCGATTTTGTTTTGGTTCGCCAATTTGATCATCTCTTCGCGATCGAACATGAGCGTCTTGCCGGCGGTCAGGGAGAGACAAGTGGCGCGGGCAGCAACCATTGTTTCGATGGTCGGTATGCCAACCACCGGCACGTCAAAACGCATGTCCTGGTCAGGCTTCGCGATCTTCACCACTGTCAGTTTGCCACGCACGAGTTCACCCGCGCGGCGAATAACGGCATCTGTTCCTTCCATTGCTTCAATGGCCACGCAAGCGCGGTCACGCACCACGATCGTCTGTCCCAGGTCCAGCCGCGCAATGCCCCGGGCCACTTCTAACCCATACTCGATGTCGCTTCGTTCTCGCTCATCCGGCGCGCGCTTCGTCAGCGTCCCGACCTGAGGCAGTGCGTGACCGAGAAAATGAGTTGAATCGATAAGTTCGATTCCTTCGCTGGCTAATTCGCCGGCCACCGCTCCAATCAAAGCGTCAGTGTTTCTCTTCGGCAGTCGCAGCAGCATTTTCAACATGCGCAAGTCAGGAATTGCACTACTGAAAATCTGCACGTGTTTTACCTGCCCGGCCATGATGGCTTTATCGACGCTCTCGTTCTTAAAGAACTTAAGCATCTTGCCTAGCTGGCCGATGCCGACCCAGATCACGCTATCGGCAATCTTTTCGATGGATGGATCAGTCTCTTCACGAATTGCAGCGACCGCCACCCTGGCGCCGGCGCGGTGTGCACCTTCGATCACCAGAAATGGAAACCTGCCGTTGCCTGCGATGAGACCGAGTTTCATTGAAATGGTTTCAGTTTTGATTTAGCTCACCAAATCACAGCCTGGGCCCGGCAGATTCTAACAAACAAAAGCCCCGTTATTGGGGCTTTTCAGCATTCGTTGGATTTGCTCACCTGTACGTGGGATCAAGAAGAGACTACTTCACAACACCGCGCTTTGAAGATTCAACAAAACTCACGACCTCATCGACTTCGGGCACACCCTTAATCTCTGCGCGTATCCGTTCGATTGCCTGCGTCGTGTTTAGCTTCGATGCCAGCAACAGATGATACGCGTGATGCAGGGCCTCGATCGTCTCAGACGAATAACCACGCCGACGAACACCGACCTTATTCAAGCCGTAACACTTCGCATGGTTTCCGACGGTGAGCGCAAAGGGCAGAGCATCTTTAACCACGACTGAATAACCGCCGATGTAAGCTTCGCGCCCTACACGACAGAATTGGTGCACGCCTGAATAGGCCCCGATGTTGGCGGCGTCGAGAACCGTGACATGACCCGCCAGCGTCGCCGCATTGGCCATAATCACATGGTTGCCGATCAGGCAGTCGTGCGCAACGTGCGCTTGGGCCATGAGGAAGCAATCGTCGCCAATACGGGTGATGCCTCCACCCCCTGCCGTGCCGCGATGGATGGTGACGAATTCACGAATCCGCGTGCGCCGGCCAATTTCTGTTTCGGTTTCCTCGCCCGCGAACTTCAGATCCTGCGGCGGCAAGCCAATCGACACGAAGGGATAGACATACGTCTCGTCTCCGATGCGGGTGCGGCCGTCAATAACGCAATGGGACTCAAGCACTACGCCGTTGCCGAGCACGACATCGTCCCCGACCACCGTATAAGGTCCTACACGACAGCCGTCGCCGATTTGCGCGCGCGCGCTCACAACCGCAGATGGATGGATTTGAGTTGAGCTTTGGATTGACGCTGCGCTCATTACTAGGACTTAGGGCGATCTGCGATCACACTGGTGAGTTCTGCATCGGCGCACAATTGGCCATCGACCTTCGCTTCGCCGCGCATGCGTTGAATCCGCGGACCAAAGCGCAGCGCCGTGACTTCCAGCACGAGAGTGTCACCGGGAACTACGGGCCGACGAAATCGCGCCTCTCTGATACCGGTGAAGAGCACGAGCTTCTGATCGCGATCTTCAATCTCGCGCAGGGCGAGGATCGCGCCGCATTGCGCCAATGCTTCGATTACCAGTACTCCCGGCATAACGGGAGCACCGGGAAAATGTCCCTCAAAAAACTGTTCGTTGGCGCTGACTTGTTTAATGCCGACGATGCGCTCGAGCGGTTTCAGTTCAATGACGCGATCGACCAATAGAAAAGGAAAGCGATGAGGCAGCAATTTCTTGATGCCTTCGGAGTCGAGGAGAGTTTCCATAAATTAACGGTTTGAGAACACGCGCGCGATTAGAAACGGATCAAATGACTTGCAGCAGCGCCCTTCAGCGAGCCGGGGCGCGCAATGCCACTCACCAATTACTAAGGCTTGGCGGGCGTCGTTGTGGTCGCTGCCGTCGCCGGGTTCTTCGAGTTATATTCGCTGATGAAGGCTCTCGTGACGTCCATCGCGTCGGCAGCATAGATCACACCCGGCACCTGGCTGCCATCGATAATCAGAGTGATACCGTGCGCCTTGGCGAAGACATCGAGGGCTTTGCCAACTTCATCCTGTAGTGGACCCAACAAGGCGTTCCGTTTCTGTTGATAAAGAGCCCGAGTATCTTCGAGCTTCCGCTGTGAGTCCTTCCTTAGCTGATCCAATTGCTCGATTTTGCTCTGGATAGACTTGGGATCGACAGGGGCGACTGAACTCTTCAATTTGGTGATTTCGTCCTCTAGTGTCTTTACCTTAACGGCGGCGGCGTCCAGGTCGTCCTGGGGTTTCTTGAACTCCGAATTCAGTTGATTCTGAATCACCGTAAACTTAGCGATGCCCTGTTTTGGATCCTGGAAGGCTTCGGAAAAAATCACGGCGATTTTTCCGGTGGGAACACTGCCGGTTTGGGCGGCAGCGCGTTGCGAGCAAATGGCGCTCGCGGCGACAAACAATGCGAACAAAACAATCTTCTTGCTTCTCATTTTCGATTACTCCTCCAGCCGCCAGGCAAAGATGCCGCAGGCTTCATGAATCTGGACCTGCGGCATCGCCTCGGCAAGCTGGTAAAACTCTTACGGCTGAGGCGTCAGTGACGCGGTCGCCGGGTTCTTGCTGTTGAACTCTGTGATGAAAGCTTTGGTAATGTCCAGCGATCCGTCCGCGCTGACAATTCCCTGAACCTTGGTCACGTCGAGAATTAGCGTGATGCCGTGGGCCTTCGCGAAAACATCCAGGGCCTTGCCGATCTCGTCATAGATCGGACCTAGCAACGCCTGGAGACGCTTTTGATATTCCGACTGCGCGTCTTCGGTCTTGCGGGTAATGTCTCGCTTCTTTTGCTCGATTGCATCCTGCTGTTGTGCGGAAACTTTTGGATCCTGCACCGGCGAGGCCTTCTGCAAATCCGCAGTCATTTTGTCGACTTGCGCCTGCAGATTCTGCAGCTCAGTGCGGCGCGGCGCAAATTCAGCCTCTACTTTTTTCGCGGCGGCGACCAAACGCAGAATGCCGGCTTTCTCGTCCAGGAACGCGTCGGTATCAACCAACGCCAGCTTCGTATCAGGGACATTGCCGGTGGCAGATCCGGTCGTACTCGGCCCCGTAGTCTGCGGTTTGGGTTGGGTGGCCGGCGGCGAGCCCGCGGGCTTCGTTTGCGCGGCGACCGTGGCAGCGCTGATTGCCGCGAAGAAAGCGATTGCGGCTATCGCACGAGTAATTTTCATTTTGGCTACTTAAAACTCCTTACAATTTCGAGCGGCTGCGTGGTGCAACCCTTAGTTGTCCAGTTTGCCGTTTTGGTTTGCTTGTTGGTAACCGCGTGCGGCTGAACCAACGCTAGAAAGTGCGGCCTACGCTGAAACGAAATACCGTCTTTTTCTCGTTAAAGAAGAAAGGAAATCCGTCGATGACCTGATCCTCACGAGCGTTCGGATTATAAGCATAAATCAGCCGAAAAGGCACGTTCAAAACCGGGACCTGCACGCGCACCTCAGCTCCGATACTGCTGCGTAAATCTGAAAGCTGCGCGAACAGACTTTCGCCGAGCCGCACCACCGTATTTCGCTGGGCGTCGCCTCTCATAAAGACCTGCTGGAGGCCGGGCGGCAAACCGGTTAGCGGATCAACCGGCCCCAACCGCAAGGCAGTGTCGTATTCCCCGCGGGTGATCAGACGATTGTCACGAGCGATAAAGCCAAGTCCCGGTGACAAGGCGAGGTTGGTAAAATTGTTACACGCGGCCAGAGTAGTCAGTGTGACCGGAGCAATCCCCCCGGATTGTCGCGGGCAACGAATGAAGCCCATGGTCGCCAGGAAAGGATCGTCCGCCAGAAACTCTGTCGAGAAAGTCTGAGCACCCTTGGTGCGCAGATTGAAGGCATTGCCCACGTCCACGAACAATGCAGCTTGCACGGTTCTGCCAACAATGGGTATGCGGTATTCGAAATTCCCGAGGAACTGAGTGTCGCCACCAGTCGCGGTGTATACGCGCGAGAGCTGCGCCACGTTAGAGCCTGCGGCGCCGGTAAACGTGCCGATGGCCGCGAAGCTCGCCGGCAATCCGGGGACTGTGTTCGGCGTACCCGCCGCGTTCGTCGCGACCACCACATTGCGCGACGTGATGTAGTTCTCCAACGGCGTCACCGGACTAATCGACCGGACGTTGTAGCCGCGAATAGTAAATTCATCGCCGAGGAAGAACCGTTCATAAATCGGCACGCCATCAACGAAGGCCAGCGAATTGGCATTCTTGATCTTGTCCGTGGTCGCGAAACTGCCGACCGTCCCCAACAAGACGCGGAACCCGAACACGTGCGGATATTCCGACTTCTTATTTCTTACCGGAATAAATTGCGTAAATTCCAGGGTAGGTTCATACGTCCGGACATCGCCGAGCAAGCCGGACAAGGCCACCGACGCTGAAATCGACCGCCCCCGCGTCGGGTCGATGCTGGCGTTTCTGGTGTCGTAAACAAAGCTGCCCGTCACGCGGCTGGTAATGATATTTGGCTGCGCGTAGATGACCGGGATGAACTGGGTCGTGTTGCCGTTGGCGTTGACCGGCGGATCCTTAACGTTCGATTCCGAAAGCTGATAGGAAAGTCCGACGCGCGAGAATTGCGTAAAGGGCCGTTTGCGATAGAACTCTGACAACGGCGCGCTGGCGAATATCGAACCACCGATCGAGTTACGCGTGAACAGGTTTTCTTCATTTGTATTGAAGAAGTCAAACACCCCGCCCGACGCACCCTGTACCGCATTCGAATTCGTGGAAAGGAAGGTGCCTTCTCCAAAGAACTTCTGCGAGTAGGCGAATACGCTAAAGCCGGCGCTGATCGGACGGTTCCTGATGTAAGGCTCAGTAAACGAGAACTGGAACGAACGCTGCCGGTTACCGGCGGCGATTTGCACCGACAAGACCTCGCCACGGCCGAACAAATTGTTCGTCGAGTAATCGAGCCCAAAGAACGTGCCGCCAATTCCCGAGATGCCGCCGTTGAATGAAATCTGTTGCCGGCCCTTTTCTTTGACCTGCAAGGTCACATCCACCAGTCCTTCTTCGTCATTTTCCTTGAAGGTGGCGTCCTTCTCTTTGTCGATCGGATCGAAGTAACCAAGCTGGTTGAGACGGGTAACCGAGAATTCAAAGTATCCCTGGTTGTAAATATCGCCTTCGTTGATCAGCACTTCCCGGCGCAGCACATTGTCGCGAGTGAAAGTGTTACCGGTAAATTCCAGCCGCCGCAGAGTGAACTGCTTGCCTTCGTCGATGGTGATGACGAAATCGGCAACGCCTTCGTTTGCATTCGCCGGATTGTCTTTGAAAGTGGGCGCCACTTCGGCGGTGTATTGGATGAATCCCTGGTTGCCGTACGCCTTCTTCAGGTTCTCATACAGCCCCTTGCTCAGCGCTTCGCCGTTGGCGACCTCACCCTTCTGTAATCCGATGAAGGCCTTAATCACGTTTTCAGAGAAGATCGAGTTACCTTCGATCTTCACATCGCCAACGCGAAACAGTTTGCCGTCGATGATGGGGACCGTGACCCGCAGCGTATCATCGACCGACGAAAGGAAAGGCAGGGGCAGAATGGGAAATCCCGTGCGCTTCTTGCCAAGGCCTTCGATCTTCGGCTCGCCGTGACGCGCTTGCAGGTAGCCCTTCGACTTCATGTACTGATCGACCTGGTGCAAGTCGTAATCAAGCTTCTGCCGGTCGAGAATGTCTTCTTCGCGGAAACGAGTAATCAGCCCCGCTTCCTTCACATACTTCATGTGGCTGCGCAACTCGCCGCTCTTGAAGACGTGACTGCCTTCGAATTGAATTTCCGCGACGCGGACGCGCGCGCCTTCATTAACCACGAAGGTCACGGCGCTGGACGTCTGCGAAACCGCTTCGACGCTGCCACTGACAACGGCGTTCGGATGTCCTTTTGCGGCCAGCAACTCTTTCAGGACACGCTCGGCATTTTTCACTTTGACCGGATCGAGAATCGATTCTTTCGACACACCCACGCGCCGCTCGCGGAAAGTCTTGAGCACGTCTGATTCCGTGACGCTCTTCAATCCTTCGAATTGAATGTCGCGAATGATGGGCAGCTCTTTGACTTCGAAAATGACGCGGACGCCGCCGCGCGGCGCATCTTCCTGCGTCACGCGCGTGCCGACCTTGTCAAAAAAGTTGAGCGAAAGGATGGTTTGCAGATCGCGGTTGACCTGCTCGGGACTATAAGGATCGCCGGGCCGGGTCTGAATGTAATAAAGAATGTCTTCTTTACGCAGACGGCGGTTGCCGATGATATCGACTTCCTCAACCAGCCGCTGCTGAGGCTGTTGCGCTGAGACGCGTTGATAAAACGCGAAACAGCCGGTGCCGATTATGAGGCCGAGTGCGGCGAACAGGACGACGCGATAAAAGTGCATAAGTAACGGTTCCCTCAGACAACGACGCATCGGAACCTGGTATCAGGAGCGCGCACTGATGCCGGGCGCTGTTTCGGCAGCGTTCGACGAACTGTCTGGCGGTCGCTTCAACACGTATTTAATTGATATTAGTACTTACGATCAGGGAAAAACTAACACAAACTGCTTCGGATTGCGCAGTCTGGGGAGCACTATGATTCGCTTTAGCCTTCACCCGTTGCCAGATTAACCCGTAACAAAGTGGCGCATTATAGCGGGAATATTGAAGGAAAGTCCAAAAGCGGTTGGTTATCAGCGACTCGTCAGGAAATAAACCAGAAACAAGAGAACCAGCATAGTGACAATAAGAATCGGGCCAACAATCAAGGCCCGCCTCTGAAGTGCGATTGCCTTACGTTGGTGTTCCAGTGCTTGATGGTAGTTTTCGGCGTGCTGTCGTTGAAGATCGCGAATCTCCGTCAGGAGATCGACTATCTCTTTATCTGCCACAGCTAACGAGTTACCAATAGATCGCTGGCCTGTTCAATTCCGTTGTCATCAATGTTTATCGAGCGGGAATTCAGTTCCGCGCCGTCAACGAACATCTCAACCAACGAGGCATCGGCGAGTTGACCTTGAATCAAAGCTTCGGAGAGCGGGTCTTCCACGTACTTTTGCAACGCGCGGCGTAACGGGCGCGCGCCATATGAGCGGTCGGCACAGGTTTTGTTGACGATCCACTGCTTGGCCTCATCAACCAGGCGCACGATGAAGCCGTGGTTGGACATGGTCGCATTGATTTGATCGACCTGAAGCTGAAGCACTTCAAGCAATTCTTCATCACCAAGTTCGTCAAATACGATGATTTCGTCGAGACGATTGATAAACTCGGGATTGAAAGTCTGGCGCACGGCGTTCATCACCATTTCTTCCATCTTGGTGCGCGAGACATCGCTTGATCCCTGGAAACCCATCGTGCCGCGGCGCTGAATGAAACGCGCGCCGATGTTCGACGTCATGATGATGATGGTGTTCTTGAAATCGACCGTATTGCCGAGGCCGTCAGTCAGAATGCCATCCTCGAAGACCTGCAGCAGAATATTGAACAGATCGGGGTGCGCCTTTTCTATCTCATCAAACAGCAGGACCGAGTAAGGCGAACGCTTCACGCGCTCAGTCAATTGGCCGCCTTCCTCGTGTCCGACGTATCCCGGCGGCGAGCCAATCAGCTTCGAAACGGCGTGCTTCTCCATGAACTCGGACATGTCGAAGCGAATCAGCGAACGATTACTGCCGAAGAGGAATTCGGCGAGACAACGCGCGACTTCGGTCTTACCAACGCCCGTTGGGCCGAGGAACAGGAAAGATCCGACCGGACGATGTGGATTCTTCAAGCCGGCCCGCGAACGGCGAATTGCCCGCGCTAAAGCGGAGATCGCCGGACGTTGAGAAATCACCCGCTTGTGCAGCTCTGCCTCGATACGTAGAAGCTTCTTCGACTCTTCTTCTTTCAAAGAGACGATGGGAATGCCGGTCCAGCGCGCGATAACTTCTTCAATGTCGGTCCGGGTAACTTCGCCCACCACGATTTGATCTTCCTCGTCGTCAATCGGCGCCTGGGCTCGACCGTAGGTGGCCCGTTCCCATTCCGACAGTGGCGCCATCAAGGCATCGAGATTTCCCTGCTCCGCCCGTACGCGCAGCTTCACCCGCGCACCCGCTTCGTCAATTACATCGATGGCTTTGTCCGGCAGGAACCGATCGGGAATATAGCGGGTTGATTGGCGCACGGCTGCTTCCAACGCTTCGCCGGTGTAATGCACCTGATGAAAACTCTCGTAGCGCTCGCGCACGCCGCCGAGGATACTAATCGCTTCGTCTTCGGAAGGAGGCGGGACCTTGACCGCCTGGAAGCGCCGTTCGAGCGAACGATCTTTCTCGATAGATTTACGGAACTCGGCCGGCGTGGTCGCGCCGACGCACTGAATCTCGCCGCGCGAAAGCGCCGGCTTAAGAATGTTTGCGGCATCCAGCGACCCTTCGGCAGAGCCTGCGCCAACCAGCGTATGCAGCTCGTCGATAAAAACAATGTACTGCGGATTATCGATCAGCTCCCGCATGATTTGCTTCAGCCGTTCTTCGAACTGACCGCGATATTTGGTGCCGGCGACGATCAGGCTGATATCGAGCGAAAGGATGCGCTTATTTTCCAGGAACGATGGCACCTCGCCGGAAACAATGCGCTGCGCCAGACCTTCGACAATCGCCGTTTTGCCAACCCCCGGCTCGCCAATCAGCACCGGATTGTTCTTGGTGCGGCGACAGAGAATTTGAATCAGACGCTCGATCTCGGCGTCACGCCCAATCAACGGATCAAGTCGATCGTTGTGCGCGTCTTCGGTAAGGTCGCGCGAGAACTCAAGCAAGTGCGGAATGTCTTTGCGCTGACGCGCGTCGGCGCCGGTCTGCCGCGCAATCTCATCGCGTACCGCAGCCAGACGCAATCCGCGTTCGAACAAAATCTGCGCCGCCATCGAACGCTCTTCCCGCAGCAAGCCCAGCAGCAAATGCTCAGTCCCGATGTGACGATGTTGAAGTCGATCAGACTCTTCGTGTGAATAATGCAGGACGCGCTTGGTTTCAGGCGCCAGCGGCAACTCAACCGACGTCGGAATGCGCTCACGAAGCAAGGTGCGGCTTTCGATTTCGCGCCGAATGGCTTCGATGGTGATTTGCGCGCGCGGGAAGAACCGGCCCGTGAGGGTTTTGTCTTCGCGCATCAAGCCGAGCAGCAGGTGTTCCGGCTCAATAGCCGGCGCACCGAACTGCGACGCTTCATAGCGGGCAAAGAAGATTACGCGGCGGGCTTTTTCAGTATAGCGTTCGAACATAAATGATTATGATCGTAAACCGAATGACATTGCGAAATTCAGAATCCCCGAGTCGCCGCAGGCATTATAGCTTACCGCGCAAGACCCACGAAATTATTGTTCGCGGACGGCTGAAACGACGGCCTCCCTTACAGCTCAAGCAGGAAGCGCTGATCGACCCGGGCGTTGGGGTGTTCCATCGGGATCGGGACAAAACCAAACCTTGTATAAAGATGAATTGCGCGCTTAAGCACACCAATCGTCTCCAGCACAATTGTCTGAAAGCCCAGCCGCCGGGCGTGATTCACTGCCCGATCTAGAACTTCGCGGCCCAAACCCAGCCCACGAATCTCGGGCAAAAAATACATCTTGCGCAACTCGCAGGTGATATCGTTTAATGGAAACAGGCCGTAAGTGCCTAACAACCTCCCGCGCTGGTCCTGAATCACCTCAAACACGCCGCCAGACTTAAAGTACATCCTTTCGATGTCCGCCAGGTCCGCGTCCTTGGAATCAGGCTCAAACGGTAGTTGAAACTCTGCAAGCACACTGGACACCAGGTTAATCACCCCAGTGCAATCGTTATTGGTGGCCTCGCGAATAAGTAGTTCTGCCCGTGTCACGGCGATGGATTATACCGAACTCAAATTTGATGTAAGCCGCCGCGCCCATCCTGTCAACAATTTGATTCTGACAGGTCTCCTTCTTTCATCCTGACTGAATGAACGACCCGCAGCTCACGCTGCCGCATGACCTTGACCGAGTTATTTCAACAGTTAGCAGCAACCGTGGAATTTGGCACAGACCTCGCAGTAGCCGCCCTGCCCGTGGAGTCTCTACGGTTGATCTTTCAAAGAGACGGTTCGGCAAAACCAACGCGAACCGCTTTTTAGCAAGTTACATCCGTTCCACCCGACAGAGCTGATGTCGCTACAGCTGCTAATCGAACTCGGGCCGGTGCTCGCAAGTCACCGGCGGTCATCAAGGATGAGGACAATGAATAGAAGATACGCCCCTAGAACAACTGTCATAACGACGCTGGCACTGCTCGTGTCAATGTGCGTCAGCTTGACCTTAAGTCAGCGCACTTCCGCCAGCGCCGACCAATTAAGTAATAAGGAAAGAAGCGAGTTTCCGGTGCTGTCGAAATACGCGACGGACCTGACGAAACTTGCAGCCGCTGGAAAAATTGAAGTTACCCGCGAGCACGAGGCCGACGTCGCCCGCGTGCTTGCGAGTTTGGCTGCTGCTAAGAATCCGGTGCTGGTTGGTGAATCGGATCTCGATCGCGAAGTAATTGCTCGCGGCGTCGCGATCAAAATTGCCTTCGGTGACGTGCCGGAAACGCTTCGCGATAAGCGAGTGTTTCGCCTGAGCATCGACGCGCTGGCCAAAGGCGCCGGCAGCAGCGAGGAGTTTTCAACTCGAGTGCAGGCCGTTTTTGCCGAAGCCGCGCAAGCTGATGGCCGCGTGATTTTGTTTGTGGATCAACTTAACCAGTACGCTGGTACCCGCGCCAATGCGGTGGCTTCAGCGGCGGTGAAGGACGCCCTCGAAGCAAATCATCTGCACATCGTTGGTGGCGCTTCACCAGAGGCTTACACCACTTACATCGCTTCCGACCAGTCGGTCGCGAAGCTTTTCGATTCGATTTCTATCGATCATGTCGACGGTTTGGCCGCGGTCACGACCAACAAACGGCGCAGCCCCATCAATGAAGAGTTTGAAGGGGAAAAGGTTTCGCCGGACATGCGCGACCTGATGAAGAGCGCTCACAACGGTCGGGTCACGGCCATCCTCCAGGTCAACGATGTCAACAGCAAGGAAGTCCGCGCGCTGCTCGCCCAAAACGGTGTGCTGACGAGCGACGCCATGAGCAGCCTGGGGACGATGAAAGTCGATCTTCCGGTCAAAGCTGTCGAAGCTTTGATGAAGAGCTCTGCGATGAACTACATCTCGCCGGACCGGCAGATGGAATCATTCGGACACGTGACGGCGACGACCGGGACGGACATGATTCGCACAGTTACCAGTGGCGGATTGCTCGGCCTGCTGACGACTACCACGTTTGATGGCAAAGGCATCGGCATTGCGATCATTGACTCGGGCGTCGACGCCGCGCACAAGGCTTTCGGCGGAAGGATCACCTTTAAAAAGGACTTCACGATCGAAAACAAGCCGGACAAAGACTATTACGGCCATGGCTCGCACGTGGCGAACGCCGCCGCCGGGATCAGCGCCAGCAGTTCCGGCAGCGGCAGCAATCCGTATTCGGGAATCGCCCCGGGCGCGAGCATCATCAACCTGCGCGTGCTGGACAAGAATGGCGTGGGTTCAGTTTCAGCATTGCTTAATGCGCTGAACTGGATTCTGTCTCCGGTGGATCCCACCAAACCCGTCAGTGGCTACAATCCGCTGAACAAAGATAAATACAACGTTCGCGTTGTGAATATGAGCCTGGGTGCGCCGGCGATCGATTCCTACAAGAACGACCCGGTGTGTCGCGCGGCGCGGGCGCTGGTTGATGCCGGTATCGTGGTCGTGGCCGCCGCCGGGAACAATGGCAAAGACGCGAACGGCAATAAAGTCTATGGCCAAATCCATTCACCAGGTAACGAGCCCTCCGTCATCACCGTCGGCGCGGCCAACACGTTCGGCACCGACTCGCATGCGGACGACGTAGTCGCCTCCTACAGCTCACGTGGACCGACTCGTAGCTCTTATACCGATGAGAATGGCGTTAAACATTATGACAATCTCATCAAGCCTGACCTGATTGCTCCCGGCAACAAGCTCATCTTTGCTGAATCGGACGACATGAGTAATCCGAACCTCCTGGTGACTCAGCACCCTGAGTTGGATTCAGGAATCACTGACGATGACAACAAGAAATTGATGTACCTCAGCGGTACCTCAATGGCCACGCCGGTGGTTGCAGGTGCTGCGGCCCTATTGCTTCAGGCGAATCCAAAGCTGACGCCCAATATGGTGAAGATGGTGATGATGTACACATCTGATCCGCTGGCCGGCTTCAATATGCTCGAACAAGGCACGGGCGAACTGAACGTGGCAGGCGCCATGCAACTTGCCAAACTGGTGCGGACTGATTTGACGGCTAATACCACACCGGGCAGCGCCATGTTGACCGGCAATCTGCCGGCGCCGCAGACCACAATTGCAGGAAACACCTTCACCTGGTCTCAGGGAATTGTATTGAAGCATTGGTACGCAACTGGCCCGGCACTGGCGACCAAGTATCAAACCTACTACGCGCAGGGCGTGGTGCTCGGCGATGGCGTCGTTCTTGGCGATGGCGCGGTGCTGGGTGACGGTGTCGTCCTCGGCGATGGCGTGGT
Source organism: Pyrinomonadaceae bacterium (assembly GCA_044870975.1). Taxonomy (GTDB): domain Bacteria; phylum Acidobacteriota; class Blastocatellia; order Pyrinomonadales; family Pyrinomonadaceae; genus UBA11740. The sequence continues at coordinate 4,217 of JBIOZK010000123.1, read as the reverse complement.
GCTGGGCGATGGCGTGGTGCTGGGCGACAGCATCTTTACCAGTTCAGGTGTGGTGCTGGGCGACGGAACGCTCTTCTGCAGCGGCGTTGTCTTAGGTGACGGCGTAGTGCTCGGCGATGGTGTGGTGCTCGGCGATGGCGTCGTCCTCGGTGACGGCGTGGTCCTGGGCGATGGTGTGGTGCTCGGTGATGCCGCCGTTCAGGCGATGTCAGCCCGGGCGATGATCAACGGCGATGACGGTCCGGGAATGTCGAATCGCTAATCGTTACTCAATCTGTCGATGCGCCGGTCAACGTACCGGCGCATCACTTTACAAACTGGTCTTTACACCCACAGTTTCAGGGGAGACAAAATGGCCGTCACAATGATGAGCCAGGACTGGGCAACACGGAGTGGATTCGCTGAGGCGCCGCAACCTTGCAATATCAGCGAACTCTCTCGCAGTGATGAATCCGAAGTAATCGAATTCCTGTCCGCACGTCCGCTGCACACAGTTTTTATGATGGGTTTGATCCGCGACAACGGACTGCTAAGTCCGAAGAATCGCGGATCGTTTTATGGCTCCCGCAGCTCCACCGGCCAACTCGAGGCGGTGGCGCTCATTGGCCATGCGACCATGGTCGAAGCGCACACCGAACATTCGTTGATTGGTTTCGCGCGCGTCGCTCGCAACTGCCGCAACACACACCTCATTCGCGGCGAGCAGGAATCCATCAAAGTTTTCTGGAGGTATTACGACGGCGCGGGCAGCAATCCACGCTCGGTGTCGTGCGAGCAATTGTTCGTGCTCACCGAAATGCCTTCGCCGGCGGAAGACGCCAATTTGCGAGCGGCTGAGATGGACGATCTGGAGAAGGTCGTCGCCGTCAATTCATCGATGGCCCTGGAAGAGGGCGGCAGCAGTCCTTTACAACGCGATCCCAGCGGTTTTCGCAAACGTACCGCGCGCCGCGTCGAACAAAACCGTGTTTGGGTTTTGATGGAAGGCAACCGCCTGATTTTCAAAGCCGACGTAGTCAGCGCCACGCCGGAAGTTACTTACCTCGAAGGCATCTACGTTAATCCGGAAGAACGTCGCAAAGGCCACGCGCTCCGATGCCTGACGAAACTGTCTGCGACCTTGTTGAACGGCACGAAATCAATCTGCCTCACCGTCAACGATCGAAACAAACAGGCCGCCGCCCTTTACGAGAAACTGGGATTCCAGTTTCACAGCAATTACGAAACCATCTACCTCCGCTAACAGGTCCAATCGTGGAAGCCACAGCCCGAATATCAACTTCAAACAAATTGCTCGACGCCTATCGCTGGGTGATTGTCTCAGCCGGCGCGGTCGCCATGATTGCCTCTGTCCTCTGGCTGCCCGTACCGAGATTTGATTGGCGATTCCTGATTCTCGCCTCGATCATGATGGTTGTCAGCGCGCGCTTTTCCGTTCAGATTCCGCGCGTCAACACCAACATCACCATTTCCGACACCTTCATCTTCCTTGTCCTCCTGTTGTACGGCGGAGTTGCCGGAATTCTGCTCGCCGCCATCGAAGGACTCTTCTCAGGATTGCGGATCAGCAAACGCCCGCTGGTCATCGCCTTTAACTCAGGCATGATGGTCTTCTCGACGTCGCTGACCGTAATGATTGTGCGCCTCTGTTTTGGCCCGATTGGCGAATTGAGATTTCAGGACATATCGCACTTTGTGGCAGCGGTCGGAGCGATGGCGCTGGTGCAGTACATTTCAAACAGCGGGATTTGCGCCATCGGATTGGCCATCAAGACTCGCGAACCGATCTGGCGCACCTGGCAGACACACTACCTTTGGACCTCGATAACCTATCTGACCGGCGCCGGTCTGGCGGCATTCGCTTCGAATTCGATCGATAGAATTGGTCTCACGATCGTGTTGGTCGGCGCGCCGATCATCGTCGTCGTCTATTTCACCTACAACAAATATCTCGATGAAATCCGCTCGACCGCGGCCGTGGCTGAACACGCCGAACGCGAACGTGCCGAAGCTGAACGCGCCCGCGCGGAAGCCGAGCGCGAACGCGCCGAACAGGCCGAGCGTCACGTCGAAGAATTGAACCGGCACATCGCCGAACAGGAACGCATCAGCCAGCAGTTACAGGAGAGCAAGGACCATTTCCGTCATGCGGCTTTCCACGACGCCCTGACGAACCTGCCCAACCGCGTACTGTTGACTGAGAATTTGAAGTTCGTCATCGAGCGTGCCAAGAACCAGGAGGACTATCAGTTTGCTGTTCTATTTCTTGACCTCGATCGTTTTAAGAACGTCAATGACAGTCTGGGTCATACGATTGGTGATCAATTGCTGATTGCGATGGCGCGGCGCTTGGAAAGTTGCATTCGCGAAGCCGACATCGTTGCCCGACTTGGCGGCGATGAATTCGCGGTCCTGCTTGACGGTATTCCCAGCGCCAGCGAAGCGACCCACATGGCCCGCCGCATCCAGGAAAAACTGGCTTCGCCATTCAACCTCAGCGGCCACGAAGTATTCACTTCAACCAGCATCGGAATCGCGCTCAGCTCAACCGGCTACGACCATCCGGAAAACATGCTGCGCGACGCCGACACCGCGATGTATCGCGCCAAGGCGCAGGGCAAGGCGTGCTACGAAGTCTTCGACAAGGGCATGCACACGCACGCCGTTTACCTGTTGCAAATGGAGAACGATTTGCGCCGCGCGCTGGACCGCGAAGAGTTCCGCGTCTTCTATCAACCAATCGTTTCGCTCGACAACGGCAATCTCGCCGGCTTCGAAGCGCTGATTCGCTGGCAGCATCCAGAGCGCGGCTTCGTCAATCCAGGTGATTTCATTCCGCTTGCCGAAGACACCGGTCTCATCGTGCCGATCGGGAAATGGATATTGCGCAAGGCTTGCCAGCAGCTCTGTAGTTGGCAGTGGCAAACGCCGGCCAATCGCAACCTCTTCATGAGCGTAAATCTTTCGAGCAAGCAGGTCTCGCAACCAGACCTGGTCGCGCAGATTAGTGACGTGCTGGAAGAAACGAACGTCGATCCGAAGCATTTGAAACTGGAACTAACTGAAAGCGCCGTGATGCAGAACGCCGACATGGCCGCGCGCTTGCTCAAGCGCCTGAAGGACCTGGGCGTGCAGTTGAGCATCGACGACTTCGGCACCGGCTATTCGTCGCTCGGTTACCTGCACCGCTTCCCGGTGAATACTTTGAAAGTGGATCGCTCGTTCATCGGCCGCATCGGTGAAGCCGCCGAGAACATTGAGATCGTCCGCACCATCGTCTCGCTGGCCGAGAACATGGGCATGGACGTCGTCGCTGAAGGCGTCGAGACGCTCAGCCAGCTATCGCAACTGCGCAAACTGAATTGCCAGTACGGCCAGGGCTACCTCTTCTCTCGTCCCGTCGATGCCGAATCAGTCAGCGCGTGGATTATGAAGAAACCGCACTGGCAGGGCGACCTCTTCCCGACCTTGATGAATGAGCAATACGTGCCGGCGAAGCCCGCGAACGTGGTGCAGATGATCACGGCGTAGCCCAAGTTGTTAACTTGCGTATTCGGGTACGGCTTTGCTGCAAAAGTCGATTTCTACGTCCGCGAAGCGGACTGAATGCCAATAGCCCAGCGCTTAGCGCTGGGACAGGGGCAGGTGAATTCGCAGTCCGCTTCGCGGACGGCTGAAAACCATAGGCATGAAGAAATTCCTTCAGTCGTCCGCTTCGCGGACTCGGTTCCATTACTGCCTTGGTTCCCGGCGCTAAAGCGCTGGGCTACTCTCATTCGTCGGCTTCGCCGACTTTTGCAGCAAAGCCTTCAGATACAGCGTAGCGCAAGTTGTTAACTTGCGTGTTGAGATACAGGAAGCAAGTTAACAACTTGCGCTACTTCTGATAACAACAAAACACCCGCAAGCTGACGAGAGCCTGCGGGTGTCTCGTTTGAGGTTAGTTAAGTCTAACGCCTTGGGGCAGGATTCACTTGCAGAGTCACATCCCAAGCCCAGCGACCTGACTGTCTCCCATGATTATCCATGACCTTCGCGCGATAACTGAATGAGTTGCCATTACTGTCCGTCTTCCTTGACTGTTTGTAATCGAGCGAAATCGAATAGACACCTAGTTGCGGCAGGCTTTGCAACTCGTGCGATTCTGAGAGGCCGTTCTGATTCACGTCCTGCCATAGCCGCAAGCTTGAGAAGATCGTGTCGCGGCTGTCGATGAC
>JBIOZK010000122.1:0-13305 GCA_044870975.1 Pyrinomonadaceae bacterium | reverse complement strand
ATTACGATCGATGACCAGGCCGGTAGTAGTTTGCGTATTAACGATGGTATTCGCGGGGCTGGCGCTGGGAAGATCAGCGACCGGCTTGACGGTGATTTTAAAGGTTTGGGCCGCGGACGTATCCTGTCCGCCGCCGTTGTCATGGACTTTGACGGTAACCGTAGCGAGTCCGAAAGCGTTCGCGGCCGGTCTGTATGTCAACGTGCCGTCGGCTGCGACTGACGGTTGAGCCGAGAAGAGCTGGTCATTGTCATTCGTGACAATGAAGTCCAATGTTTGGGTCGATTCGTCTGCCGGCCCGGCTGAAATGTTGGACGCCCAGTTGTTGACGGTCTTCGCCCCGGCGTCTTCGTTAACTGTTTGATCTGCGCCTTTGGTGAACGACGGCGTGTCGTTGCTGGCATTGATGGTCACGTTGACGTTCGCCGTATCACTGCCGCCGTGTCCATCACTAATTGTGTAAGTAAAGGTGTCCGCCCCGGAGTAATCGGTAGCCGGCGCATACGTCAGCCCTGATCCGCCTCCGGTGATTGTCACCACGCCGTGCGCGCCCTGCGTAACGGCGGTGATGGCCAGAAGATCGTTGTCCTGATCTGTATCGTTCGCGAGCACGCCAATCGCATTGGCGCCGCTGTCTTCATTGATAGTGGCGGCGTCAACGACCGCATCCGGCGCCGAATTGGACTGGGTCGTAAAGCGCGTGAGCAGACCGAAGCTATCGGTGAACGCGCCGCCCACTACGCCGGCCGGGTTGGCCGCGCGACTGGTGCGCGAATCGGCGCCGGCGCGGAAATACAGGAGCGAGCCTCCTGAGAATTGCACCGGCGCATTAAAATTGAGTTCGAGTAGCAGGTTGCCGTCTGCCGGATCATAAGTGAATGGCGTGACGTTGACGACGACATCAAATTGAGCGCCGTCAGTTATGTTTGCGTTCAGCGGCCCAGAGAATACCGGGACCATCTGCGGCCCGCGATTGGCTGTCAGATTTGTGCTTAGCGCGTTGGGCGAGGCCGCCGTAACTCCGAGCGAAACACTAAAGTCGTAATTCGCGATTCCCGGGTTCGACGTCAGTTCGTGCGACGCGAAGGCAATTTGCGTAATCGTCACGGGACCGGAGAAAGCGGTCTTTGCGTAGACCTGTTGATAAGTCCCGCCGGTCTGAAAGTTTGGAAAGGCCGTGCCGTTGGCCGACGGATCCAAACCGATCGGGTAGCGACTGTTGTTGTCATTGGCTCCGATGGTGATGGTGCCGTTGACGGCCGAAGCTGGATTGCCAACAAAGACCATTGTCGTTAACGCCAGCGCCAGAATGAGTATGAGCATGCGGGACATTTCCTTCTCCTTTGCGTGACTTTCGGTCACGCGTCTAAAGTCCGGCGGTCCACGGACCGGCGGAACTATTGGTAGATTTGCGAAATTAATAAGCTTCAAATTGTTTTTCGGGGACTGACGTGCGCGTCGCGCTCTAATTCGTCACGCACGCCAGTCGCTTTTTGGAGTGCGCCGACTTGTCGGCGCTTTCCCATTGCCCTGCGAAAAGCGGTGACGAGTCACCGCACTCCAAATGAAGAGCAGCTTTAGCAAAAGGCCGGCGCTACGCTTTCAATTCGCTGGCGGGCCTTGGGTGTCAGACCCTCGAGCGTCGCCAGGACTTTCTCGTGCGTCATGCCGCTGCCGAGATACGTCCAGCGATTCGCCTGCTTCTGCACCCGACGAAACTCTTCCTGCTCAGCGTCCGTCAATTGCCGTCCGGTAGCTCGCATGAAGGCATCCATGTCGAATTCCACCTGTTGCGTCAGGCCGTTATCGAGAAAGCCACCGATATCAAGGAACTCTTCGATCGCTTCCATGATCTGGTCTTCGGTCTTGCCTTCAGCCAGCCATTCGACCACCAGCGTGTCGGTCTTGGCGTGCTGCGCCTCTTCGACCCAGTGGTTCTTCAGGAGGCTCTTGAATTGCGGATCGAGTTCCTGGTCGTCCTTGATGCTTTCCACGTAGTGTCGCTGTGACATCCATTCGATTGTCAGAATAGTAATGGCCACCGCCAAAGGTTGATGGGCGAGCACTGCTGCGGCCACATCTTGCGCCGGTCCGATGCCCGCGCACTCAGTGCCAAAACCTTCCTTGAATTCCTGCTTGAAAGTTTTGAACAGCTGAATGTGCTTCGCTTCTTCGCTGGCGAGCTGCAGCAGCGCCCGCAGACGATAATCGCCGTCGAGCAAATGCGGCCGCGCTTCGTCCAAAGCAAACGGGAGAATGAACTCCTCCACCAATTCGAAAATGCTCAGATACGTGTTGCCGCGAATCTGATTGAGAATGCGCTTCTCGTCCGCCGACAGGAACGTCAACTGATCCATCCAGGCCAGCGCTTCCGGCATAAACGGCTTCGTAAAGTCGAGCCGCTTGTCGCCGCCGATAATGTCTTCGACGCGCCAGGGTGTTGCCTGACCAGCCGCCAAAGTCGATTCATATGTGTAACCGTGATTCATCTTGTCTCCTTAATTAAATTCAATGTCTCGCAGTATTCCTCGGAGAGCGGATGGCGAGACCGTATCAGTGGCACAGACTTAAGTCTGTGAATTCCCAAGGCGCATCACAGACTGAAGTCTGTGCCACGATCATCCGCTCCCCCAGCGCTGGCTAGTTCACGCGTGCGCGCGATTAACCAGCCAGCCGTAAACAAAAACTTACTGTTCGCGATAGAAGTAGTACTCGGCGGTATAAGGAATCTGGACCGTCTCGCCGATAAACGAGCCAGGACCGGCCGGCGCCAAACCACCTTTGGTATTCACCCGCTGGATGTAGGTCACCGAGCTGTAAATGCCGGGTCCGCTCGCCGAAACCGCTTCCAGCAGCAGCCAGGGAATAGCCGTGGCGTCGGGCTGACATCCATACATGCGCGCGCCAACCACCTTGCTGCCGCTATTGCTTTCCCACGTCGGACCGACATAGTGCTTGCCGACTTTGCCGTTGTAGTTCGAGTTGGCGAACAGGGTCGCGATGGGCTCGACAAATACCCAGCTCAGACCGTCCCATCGATAAACTTGCACGCCGTCCGCGTAAACTTGCGAGTGCAACTTGCCCTCCTGCACCCGCAGACGATCGCAAAGCGGTGATGGCAAATCCGGACCGTTCTTCACCGGGACGGTTGGGGTGTTCGCACTCGTAATTCCAGTGGCCATGAGCAGAGCGGCCATCGCGATAATTGCTTTAATTTTCATGTTCTTCATAACTGTCTCCTTTGAAATTCAAACCTGTAGCTTCCGGTCAACGGCCTTTGTCAGGCGCGACCGGTGCCCGGCGAGTCTCTGTATTCATCTTTTCGCCGTCACTTAAGGGTGCGTCGTCGGCAGGCGGATTCCATCAGGCATCCGAAAATTTTTTTGATTTAAGAATGGCCGGTGTATGATTTTGGGCAATATTTTCGATACGAGGCGCGATGGGATGGAAGAGGTTAAATCAACCACAAAGGACACAGAGAAGAAGAACCGAAGGTGAATGAACCCATCTTGAGATTGTTTGAATCGGTTTCTCTGTGTCCTCTGTGGTTCAGAATCAGTTGACGCTCGCGCCTTCGGTCAGAGGCATGACCTTATCCCCTACCCAAAATGTGACGCAGATGCTGGTTGCCTGGGGCGACGGTGATGAGGCCGCCCGCGACGCGCTAATCCCGGCCGTCTATGAACACCTGCGCCGCATCGCGCGTCATCACTTGCGCGGCGAACGCACTGAACACACGCTGCAGACGTCGGCGCTAATCAATGAGGCTTACCTAAAGCTGGTCGACCAATCGATTTCCTGGCAGAACCGGAATCACTTCTTCGGCATCGCGGCGCGGCTGATGCGGCAAATACTTGTCGATCACGCGCGCGCGCGTCAGCGGCTGAAACGTGGTGGCGACCAATTTCAAATTTCACTCACCGCCGCCGAACTTGAAAGCGAACCAACCAGAGATCTTCTGGCACTCAACGAGGCGCTGGAAACGCTGGCAAAGGTTGATCCGTTGCGCAGCCAGATTGTCGAGTTGCGCTTCTTTGGCGGACTGACAATCGAAGAGGCGGCGCAAGTCCTGCGTGTCTCCACACCTACGGTCGAGCGCGGGTGGCGCGCGGCGCGCGCGTGGTTGCAGACAGAGCTGGGAGGAGGGATGAGGGCGGAGGGATGAGGGATGAATGCCTGGCGAGTAGCCTTTCATCCCTCATCCCTCATCCTTGATTTGAAATGGATTCCAAGAAGTGGCGCAAAATTACCGAGCTCTTTGAAGCGGCATTGGAATGCCCGACGGATGCTCGCGCCGCTTTCCTGGAAGTTGGGTGTGAAGGCGATGAAGAAGTGCGGCGCCGCGTAGAGGAGATGCTGGTCGCCGATGCCCGGCAGAACCTGTTGATGGATCGGCCCGCGTACAAAGCGGTCGGCACCTTTGTTCCTTCACTCGTCACTCAGGCTGATTCACAAAGCTTCAGCGGTGAGATGATTGGCGACTACCGTCTGGTCAGAGAGTTAGGTCAGGGTGGGATGGGCGCCGTTTACCTCGCCTATGACACGCGTTTGGGACGGCACGCGGCGTTGAAGTTTCTGCCGGCACGTTTTCACAGCGCGGAACGGGTGCTGCGTCTGGAACGGGAAGCCAAAGCCGCCAGCGCCCTGAATCATCCGCACATCCTGACCATCTATGACTTCGGGCAACAGAATGGCCGCGACTTTATCGCTTCAGAATTTGTCGAAGGCCGCACCCTGCGCGATCACATCAGCGCCAACGATCTAACGCTCAACCAGATCCTCGACCTGACGATTCAGGTCGCAAGTGCACTCGGCACCGCGCACACCGCCGGCATCATTCATCGCGACGTCAAGCCTGAAAACATCATGCTGCGCCCGGACGGCTACGCGAAGGTGCTCGACTTCGGACTGGCCAAACTTACTGAGAAGGACCTGCCTGACGACAGCACCAGCGATCCGCGCATCACTGCCGGCTTCAAGACGCGGACCGGCATCCTTCTCGGCACGACCAGTTACATGTCGCCGGAGCAGGTTCGCGGTCAGACGCTGGATGGCCGCAGCGACCTGTTCAGCCTGGGAGTGGTGCTCTATGAACTTGTCAGCGGCCAGCGACCTTTCCGCGGTGAAACAGTCCATCACACGATGGTGGCGATCACCGACGTCGAGCCGCCGCCAGTCGGTCATCTGGTGCCGCGCGCGCCAGTCGCGTTCCAAAACATCATCGATCGAGTTCTGGCCAAGAATCCTGACGAGCGTTATCAAACTGCAGCGGAGTTGTTGTCGGATCTCGAAGAGCTGCAAAGCGAACTCGTGGCCCATGCCCGGGGGAACGCGACGCAGACGGGTTCTGATTCCGCAGAGATAAGTGAACACCACACGCCGCTAATGGCTGAGCCGGCAGCCGATCTGGCCGCCACGACCGCGAAGAAAGTTCGTCGCGCAGCGGCCATCCCCGAGTCACAGAAATGGCGTTGGCTAACCATCGTGGCGACGATTGCCGCACTCGTCATTGGCGGTATCTACTTTTATCGCTTACGCGGACTTGGCGCACGGCCCCCGGTACTAACTGAGAAAGACACGATTCTGCTGGCGGATTTCGTCAACACGACGCGCGACGCTGATTTCAATGGCCCGCTCAAGCAAGGCCTCACGGTGCAGCTTGAACAGTCGCCCTACATCAACATCTTTCCCGAAGAGCGGGCCCGCGACACGCTGGAACAGATGGAGCGCAAGCGCGACGAGCCGATCACCCGTGAAGTAGGACGCGAGATTTGCCAGCGTCGCGGCATCAAGGTGCTGATGATCGGTTCCATCGCGAGCCTGGGCCGCAACTACGTCATCACGCTGGAAGGAATTAACAGCCAGAGCGGAGAAACCGTCGCCCACCAGCAAACGGAAGCCGAAGGCAAAGAGCAGGTGCTCAAGGCGCTGGGCCGCGCCACCACGGCGATGCGCGAGAAGTTAGGCGAGTCGCTGGCGTCGATTCGCAAGTACGACATGCCGATCGAAACCGCGACCACCGCATCGCTGGAGGCCTTCAAAGATTTCATTGCGGGGGTCGAGTTGCGGCGAAAGGCGAAGTACGCGCAATCAGTCACGCAATTCAAACATGCCATCGAATTAGATCCCGAATTCGCCCTGGCGCACGTGCAACTCGGAACTTCATATCGCGACCTGCGCAATCTCGCGCTCGGCAACGAGCACGTCAAGCGAGCTTATGAATTGCGCGACCGGGTCACGGAGCGAGAACGATTTGAAATCGCCGCCACCTATTTCCGTCATATCACCGGCGAACTCGATAAGCGCATCGAGATGACTTCGCTGCTGACGCAAACCTACCCGCGCGACCCGGATGGATTTCATCTGCACGGGAACTCTCTGATGATTGCCGGAGAGTTTGAGCAGGCGGTGGAAGCTTATCGGACCGTACTGGGCCTCGATCCTGATTACTCGCTCTCGCGCGCGAACCTGGGACTGGCTCTTATCGGCCTGAATCGTTTTGATGAGGCAGAGCAAATTATTCAGCAGGGAATGCAACGTGGATTGGACTCGAATGGTTTTCACAGCCGCCTCTTCATAATTGGGTTTCTCAAACAGGATGCGCAGTTAATGCAGCGACAGGTCGAATGGTATGCCGGCCGGCCGGACGAATATCAAATTCATGAACTGCAAGCGCGGGCGCTCGCCTTTGCCGGGCGGCGGCGCGAGGCGAGCGCCAGCCTCGCTCAGGCCGCCGCGTTGGCTGAAGCGCGCGGCTTGCCCGCGGAACGCGCGAGAATTCTCGCGAACGATCTCAACGTGAGTGCCACATTCGGCATGACCGAGGCGGCGCGAAAGCAAGCCGACGCGGTGTTGGCTTTGCTGCAGAAAGAAAACATCAGCTCGGAAGAGTTGCAGGCTTCGCTCATCGGCCAGTTGGATTCTCAACCCCTGGCGTGGACATTGGCATTATCAGGTGACGCGAAACGAGCACAGAGTCTGGCCGATGACTTCACCAGGAAATTTCCGCTGGATACGATTCACAACTCCGTCTGGCTGCCCATCATTCGCGCCACCATCGATCTGAAACGTGACGACGCCACGCGTGCAGCCAGCGGCACCGATCGAGCCGTCGCGCTGCTGCCGCCATCGAAACAGTACGAAGCCGCCTTGAGCTTCAGACCCACCTGGGTCCGTGGCCTCGCCTACCTGCAAGCAAGGAACGGCGCGCTCGCCGCCGCAGAATTTCAGCGCATCATCGATCATCGCGGCTGGGACATTCTTTCCCCCTTGTGGCCAATGGCCCACCTCGGCCTGGCCCGCGCCGCCGCCCTACAAGACGACGCACCCACCGCGCGCAAGAGTTACGAAGAGTTCTTTGAATTATGGAAGAACGCGGACGCTGACTTGCCAGTGATGATTGAAGCGAAGCGCGAGTACGAGAAGTTGAAGTGACGGAGTCAGTACCATCTGACGTCAGCAGATGGTACCAAGTAGCCCTGTATGCGGGAATGGCTTCATAAGCGCGTACGATACGTAACCAACCGACGCCGAAGGATTCGGGCACGCACCCTAAGGAGACTGGGGCTGGCGCCACGGGTTTATGCTGACACCTGCTCCGCTGGTTTGAAAACGCCCTCCCTTACGGTCGGGCTACTGCCCCTCGCGCCTGGCGTTTCGCTGCCTAATTCCCAAACCGCTTTCGATACTCATCTGAACTAATAAACGCCTTCACCATTTCGGCCGCGCGGTAGTCTCCACCGAATTGATTCAGCTTGTTCAGCCAGAAGTCGAAGCCTGAGAAATCTGTGTTCGGCAATTCGTCGGGATTGCGGCGCAGGTAACCGAAATATTGCATCAGGACGAAAGCGCGATTGTACTCGGCGTCTATTACTCTCTGCTTCTCAACTATTTTGCGCAGCACGCTGCCGCGCGTTTCCAATCCCGCCATCAGGCCGTTCGCCAAATGGAAATACTCGTCGAAAGTCAGGGCGAAGCCCGCCTGCACCTGGAGTTTGTCAACATAGGCGGGCGCGCTTAGCGATGGTGGATATGCGGCCAGGAACTCAGGACGATAAACAAAACTCTCGGTGAAGTTGACGATGTTTGTTTCGAGCTGCTGTTCCCATCCCGGCTGGCCCACTACCACGTCTTTGCTTATTTCCTGCGTATCGCGCATGAACTCTCGATAGCGCGGCAGTGCGCGCGGCCGGGCAGCCGTCTCCGGTAGCGAAGCTTTATAAACGCGGTAGACGAGAAAGCCCGTCTTCTGAAACTCAATCGAAAGAAAGAATGCCGCCGAGGTGTCGATGCGTTTCACTTCCCGGCATTGAGCGTTACTGCCGCATGATTCGATGTTGTTAATCCAGAATGCTTCACCTGCAGGGTCAGGCATTCGATTAAGAAAATCGTTGTAATGTTGGCGCACGTACCAGCTGGAAATGTCCGAGACGTTTGCGGAACCGGCGAGATCGTTGTCATGAATTGTCAGGGTCGCGCCGTTTCGTGGGCCAATCCCTCCGTTGCCGGTCGCGTTGAGCAGACCCATGAAGACGTTCTCGTTCGCTTCGGGCATCAAATCATCGGTGATGAGCACGTTGAAAGTCTTCTGCGTTTCGCCCGGGGCAAATTGCAAGGTGCCTAGCGCGGTCGTGTAATCAGTTCGATCGTTGGCGCCATTGTTCGAGACGAAATAATCGATGGTGGCCGCAGTCGAGATATCACCCATACGAGTGACCGGGATCTGGGCTATGCCTTGCTCTTCAGCAATGTCGAATTGTGGCGCGCCGAAATCAAAGACACTTGAAGTCGCAACTCCACATGGCGTGGCCGCGTCCGCCCGCGTGCGTGGATTCGGCGTCGCAAAAGAAAAGTCTGCGAGGTTGTCGTTATTGTCCGTGCAACCGCCGCCTACCCGCGTCAAAGACTGGTCGGCTCCGGGCGCCAGGGTCACGGTGCCCTCGTAACAGATCGCGGTGCCATACCCGACATAATCAACGACTACGCCGGTCAGATCGGGCGCCGCCGGACAGTAACCGAACGGCAGCGTCTGGTCTTTCGCGACGAGGACGATCTGTCCTCCGACGTCGCTAATGGGAACGGGATTGAGATTGATGTCGGGGTTGTTTATTGATTGACCACCGCCGCCACTGCCGCCGAATTTGATTAGGAAGTGTTTGCCGGCGCCGATGATGAGGCCGTTCGGATTATTGAACTTGATGCCTGTCGATGAAATCTGAATGTTTGGCGGAGTGCCGGCGAAGTTGCTGATGCTGAGGCTCCATCCGTTGATGTCGACATCGACGTTGCCGCGATTGAACAATTCGAGGTAGTCGTTTTGGAACGTCGATCCGATCTCACCGCCGCGAGTGTAGATTTGACTGATGCGGATGTTGGAATCAGCAATCGTCTGCGCGCGCACGCAAATGACCGGCGGCAGCAATAGAAGCAGGACGACCGCCGCCGCTGAAACAAAATTCATTCGCATGGAGCGGAAAAGTGCGCGAGAAACAGGGGAATAACTCATGGCTGTAACCCCGGGTCAGAAGAATTAGAAATAACGACGGACGACTGGACGGGCTACAAGCTGCATGCCAGCGGTGCGCTGAAATGTGATCTGGATCGCGTGAGAGGTAAACCTGTGAACGCGTTCGGGGCGCTAGCCCGACCGTCAGGGAGGGCTCTAATGCGCTTCCCTTGGTGAGCCCTCCCTTACGGTCGGGCTACTGCCCCGGTTGTGCAAGAGGCTGCCGCCGGCTTCGCGGGTTCTCTATTTGTTCTTCGGTTAGATCCTGGGGCTGGCGCCTCAGGCTTTACGCTGACATCTGCTCCGCAGGTTTAAAAGAGCGCCCTCCCTTACGGTCGGGCTACTGCCCCGCTGCCTGGACTGCGATCAGTGGCCGGCGAGGGCTTTGTTCCCGCCATCCATTCCTGAAATCTCTCGAAATACACATACACAACTGGCGTGAGATAAAGCGTCAGCACCTGCGACACGATCAACCCCCCGACGACTGCTAAGCCGAGACCGCGCCGCGCGGATGCACCAGCACCCCAACCTAACGCAATCGGCAGCGTCCCCATCAACGCCGACATCGTCGTCATCATGATCGGGCGGAAGCGGATGACGCAGGCGTCGTAGATGGCGCTGCGGGCGTCTTCGCCTTCGCGGCGCTGTTTGTCGAGGGCGAAGTCGATCATCATGATGGCGTTCTTCTTTACGATACCGATGAGCATGATCAATCCGACGAAGGCGTAGATGTCGAGTTCGCGTTGGAAGATCATTAAGGTCAGCAGCGCTCCCAGTCCGGCGGATGGCAAACCGGAGAGAATTGTCAGCGGGTGAATGAAACTCTCGTAGAGAATTCCCAGCACTAGATAGATGACCAGCACGGCGACGAACAGGAGCAGTTGCAGATTTGACAGCGACTGTTGGAAGACCTGGGCGGAGCCCTGGAAGGTCGTCGTGATCGTCGCGGGCAGATTCTGTCTCGCGGTTCGTTGAATTTCGGCGGTGGCCTGGCTCAGGGACACGCCTGGTTTGAGGTTGAACGAAATGGTGGTCGCGGGCATCTCGCCAAAGTGATTCACCTGCGCCGGCCCGACAGTTTTCGAAAAGCTGGCGACGGCGCTCAGAGGCACCAACCGGCCATTCGATCCGTGAATGTAGAGACGACCCAGCGCCGTCGGGTCGCTTTGAAACTCGGGCTTGGCTTCGAGGATTACCTGGTACTCATTGGCCGGCATGTAAATCGTCGAGACTTGTCGCGAACCGAATGCGTCACCCAGCGCCGTTTGAATCTGCGAGATCGTGACGCTGTGCGTGGCTGCGGCTTTGCGATCGATGTCGACGTTTATCTGCGGCGTGTTGATTTGCAGGTTGCTGTTCACGTCCTGAAGAATCTGCATCTCGCGCATCTTCTTTTCGAGTATGGGCGCGGCGTCGGCCAGCTCGGCCGTGCTCCCTGCCTGAATCGTCACCTGATAGGTGCTGCGCCCAAAGCCGCCGCCGACGTTTAGCGACGGCGGATTTTGCAGGATGACGCGCAGACCCGGCTCGTTGGCCAGCTTCGGTCGCAGTCCCTGGATCACTTCATCAGCGCTCAGCTTGCGCTGACCGATCGGCTTCAGACCGATAAAGATCGTGCCGCTGTTACCGCCCGAGTTTCGCCCACCGGCGCCGACCGTCGAAGCATACGACTGCACATTCGGATCGTTCTTGATGATGTCGGTGATTTTCTGCGAATGCTTGATCATGTCATCAAGCGAAATGCCCTGCGCCGCTTCGGTGTTACCGAACAGCAAACCGGTGTCGCCCGGCGGAATGAAACCTTTGGGCACGGCGCTGAACAGATAGAAGGTGAACACCGCGAGAATCAGACTGATGGTGACCGTGTACAGCGGATGCCGCAGCACCAGGCGCAGGCTCCATTCATAAAACTGGAGCACGCGGTTGTAGATGCCTTCGGTGAATCCCCACCATCCGCGCCGCGGCGCGTGACCCTCTTCATGCAGGGCGCTTTCGCGAATCGACTTGGCTTTGAGCAGCTTGCTGGCGAGCATCGGAGTAAGCGTCAGGGAAACAATCCCGGAAACCAGGATCGCGACGCTGATGGTGATGGCGAACTCACGGAACAGACGGCCGAGGATGCCGCCCATGAACAGCACCGGGATGAAAACCGCGACCAGCGAAACCGTCATCGACACGATGGTGAATCCAATTTCGCGCGAGCCGTTGAGCGCGGCTTCCATCACGCTTTCCCCCATCTCGATGCGCCGCACGATGTTCTCGAGCATGACGACCGCATCATCGACCACGAAACCAACCGACAACGTCAGCGCCATCAACGACAGGTTGTCGAGGCTGAAATTCAGGAGGTACATCACTGCAAACGTGCCGACAATCGAAGTCGGCAACGCCAGCGTGGGGATGATGGTCGCGCGAATATTTCGGAGAAAGAGAAAGATCACCATCACCACTAAAACCATCGCCAGCACCAGCGAGAACTGCACGTCATCGACCGATTGACGAATCGAGAGGGAGCGATCGTTCAGGATGTCGAGATTCACCGACGCCGGCAGTTGCTGCTTGAATTGCGGAATGAGCGCTTTGATTTCATCGACGACCCTGACGGTGTTGGTGCCCGGCTGTCGTTGGACCGCGAGGGTCACGCTGCGCCGGCCATTGAACCAGCTCGCCACGCGGTTGTTCTCAACACTGTCGATGACATTCGCGACTTCTTCGAGCCGGACCGGCGAACCGTTGCGATAAGCGACGATCAATCTCCGAAACTGCGCCGCATTATCAAGCTGCGCATTCGTCTGCACCGTCAGGTTTGAATATTTGCCATAAAGAGTTCCCGTCGGCGTGTTGGGGTTCGCGTTGCGAATGGCCGCATCGATGTCGTCAACGCCGATCCCGCGATCAGCGAGCGCGTTCGGATCCATCTGCGCGCGCACCGCGTACTTCATCGCGCCGTAAACCTGCACTTGCGAAACACCGTCGACCATCGAGATGCGTTGTGCAATCAGAGTCTCGGCATATTCATCAATCTGCGGCAGCGACAGAACGTCTGAGTTGAGCGCGAAGAAAAGGATCGGACTGTCTGAAGGGTTCGACTTGCGCAGGCTGGGTGGGTTCGGCATTCCCGGCGGTAGTTGTGGTAGCGCCGCCGAAATCGCCTGCTGGACATCCTGCGCCGCCGCGTCGATGTTGCGGCTGAGATTGAATTGCAGGGTGATCGAGGTCGAGCCTTGCGAGTTAGAAGAATTAATGGAGTCGATGCCCGCGATGCCTGAGAATTGTCTTTCGAGCGGCGTGGCCACGGACGCGGCCATCGTCTCCGGGTTGGCGCCGGGCAGGCTCGCGTTGACGTTGATGGTCGGGTAATCAACCGTGGGCAGATCGCTCACCGGCAGGGCGGCGTAGCCAATCATCCCGAACAGCACGATGCCCACCATCACCAGCGTCGTCGTGATCGGACGCTGAATGAACAGTTCGGAAATGCCGCGGCGATGATTTGGATCAGACTTCTTGAACATCGAAAACATTTAGTGTCAGAGGCCCGACCATTAGGGAGGGCCTGCTGGCGAAGCGAACCCTTGCTTACGCGCGGGCTTCTGACACTCTCCCTCGTCGTCGCGCCAACCACTCCTGCGCGTTCTCGAAGTACAAATAAACAACGGGTGTCAGATACAAAGTCACTACCTGCGAAACGCACAGGCCGCCGACCACGGCCAATCCCAGACCGCGTCGTGAAGCTGCGCCGGCGCCCCATCCGAGCGCAATCGGCAAGGTTCCCATCAGCGCCGCCATGGTCGTCATCATGA
>JBIOZK010000121.1:0-4499 GCA_044870975.1 Pyrinomonadaceae bacterium | reverse complement strand
GCACATCGCCCCTGGTTCCATCGCCGGCAGTTCTTTCCTCGCGAGGGCGGCGACGGTGACCTCGTTCACCTGAGCTAACGTTTGTCCCGCCAGGGCCAGGTCAACGATCTTTCTGACACGAAGAAGGTAAGTACGCGCGGCTGCCGCATTGACACAAATGGGCACCCGCACTTTCGGATCCCAGTAGTCCTCATCCGCGGCAGATGTCCAGGAGCGTCCCACGACACACACGAAACCGTTCTTGCCTTTCAACGCGGTTTCGAAACCATGACGCCCAAGCACCAGCACCTCTGCATCGCGCGAAATGGAATCGGGAGCGGCAGTGCGCGCCAGGGCTATTTCGGCTTCGCGATCCGCCATGAGGTATTGGTCGACCGGGGCCATCTTTGGATAAGGTGTCCTTGTCTCCTGTGCCATCGCCTGGTGCGCCATACCGAGCACAACAAGCAGTACGAAGCTCTTTATTACGATTTTGTTTTCACGCATCGTTTTCCCCTCCTGACGGTCAGTTCTCTTCGGGGGCCGGCACAAAGAAAATCTCTCGCACCTCAACCGGAAAACGGCACGCTTTGGCGCCCTTGCGCGCCCACGCAAACACCTCGTCTATGTCAGCGCATTCCAGTATCCAAAAACCGCCCACGTGCTCCTTGGTCTCGAGGTACGGTCCATCGGTGAGAAGCAGTTCACCGTTGGCCTGCGGCCGCAACGTGTGGGTCGAGCCCAGCCCACCGGCGAACTTCCTGACACCAGCAGCGATCATTTCGCGATTGAGCGCGTGAATCTCTTCAATCATGGCTTCGTCCTGTGTGGACGGGTCGAAGTTGTCGGGAAGGTAACCAGAAACCAGATAATGTGGCATGTCATCTCCTATAAAATGGTATTCAGCGAGGCTATTTTGCCCGCCTTCACTATCACGACGAACGGCGAGATCGGAATTCTACAAGGGTCCGGAAAATTTTAGTGGCGGTGTTGCACTCCTCGCGTGAATTGAAGTTGCGGCACGCGAAATATAAACTACGCCAATGATGCCACGCCGCACACTCCGAATCACCGCCTGGATTCTACTGTTTGTCCTCAGCACAATTGTCGTCGAAGGCTACGATGTGCTCTCAGGCGCAAACATCACGACGATGTTTTGGGAGCCATTCAGAGGGTGCTTCGGTTGAGAACAAACCAAACGGTCTTTGTTCTACCGCTCTTACTTTTATTCCTGATTGAACCGAGCACCTTTTCGCAAACAGCTAATCCGCGCATTGGCGCCGGCAAGAATTGGTCCTGCCTGAACCGAAAGGACCTTCTACGCGATAAAGACGGACGCCCGGTGTGGTTAACCTCTGAGGAGTTGATGGATCGCGTGCTGGAAAAACAACCGGTTGAGAGGCCCGGACCGCTCGGAAAGAATAACCTTCAAGGAGTGGTAAGGCTTCGGATCTTAATCAACAATCGCGGCAAAGTTATTTGCGCGCAGGGAGTCGACGGGCATCCGATGGCGATTGGTTCGGCGATACATTCTGTACGCAGATGGAGGTTTAAAGCTTTCATGGTCAATGGAAAGCGGAGGTCTGTTGCCGGTGTTTTAGAGCTTCCGTACGACTTTGGATGATACCTACTTGATTGATAGGACAGGCAGCAAAAACTCAGGCTTGCATTCCCCTCAGCCCCGGCGTTAACATGCAGCCATAATTTGCAAAACGAAGCGGCTTTTTCCTTAACCTTCATATATTTAAATTTCCTGGCCGGAGGTTCAAAATGAAAAGCCTGAAAGACATTCTCGCGATACTGGTGGGAATCGCAGCCGCCATCGGCGCCATATACTATTTCTACAGGTTTGTGACCGACCCAAACCCCGCCGGCGGCCACACATCGGGATGGATCGCGCTCGGGCTGGCAGCAGTCGCGTTTGTTTGTGGTTTGATATACTTCCTCGGCCACGTAAACAAAGAGGAAGAAATTCACATTACGCAATAGCGGCGCTGACGCTTTACTGACAGCGGGTCGAACATACACTGCTCCCCGCTGCAATAAAGTTGCGCCCGCTAACCCGACACCATATTGGACGCCGTTTGTGCACCTACCAAACCGGCTTACGTGCGCAGACGGCGCCCTTTTTGTAAACACGTTCAGATCTCAAAGGAGACTCCTGTCGAGATGTTCCCACTCCTGATCATGCTTCTCCAACAGCCGCAACTTCGCGCCACGCAGCCGAACTATTTCTTCCCCGTTGTCATGTTGTTGCTGGTTGGCGGAGGCGTCGGCTGGTTGATTGCTGCCGTACTCGGTTTCGCCCGGTCGCCCGCGTTCGGGCCGTCCGCCCGCTGGTTCTCATACGCAGCGGTCTGCATGATTATTTATCACCTCCATTTTCTGCTGTTCGGCATCTTTGCCGTGCTCGGCATCTCACAAAATTCAGTTGACCTCAGCATGGCGCTCGGCATCGGCGCCTTCTTCAACCTGTTTGTAGTGCTCGGGTCGATTTGTGCGATTATGGGGTTTGTTAGAATGACGAATCCGAGATGAATAAGAAACTCTTTGCCTTCGCCGTGCTTGTCCTCGTCGGAAGCGCGGCGATTGTCTTTTTAGTTGCCTCACCAAGCTCAACTCCTACTGCTTCGAAGGACCAGTTTGTCCGGCAACGTGGCGGGCGCTTCATGATCGGGCAAAAGCCGTTTCGGTTCGTCGGCGCAAACGTGGCCGTGATGTATCGCGACGAAGATCGCGCACGCATGCCGGAGACGCTGCGACAGGCGGCACAAGCGGGGATCAAAGTTGTACGTGTTTGGGCGTTTGGTGAGGGTGGACCAGACGATGTCAAACCGATGGCGGATTTTGAAGACTGGCCACGGCATCACTACTTCCGGCGTGCGCCGGGCGAGTGGAACGAAGATGCGTTCACGCATCTCGATAAGGTCATCGCCGAGGCGGCTAAGAACAACATCTACGTGCAACTGTGTCTGACGAACTGGTGGCGCGACACAGGCGGCGTGACTCAATACCTGCGCTGGGCCGGTATCAACGATGCGGCCGACGATAGCTACAAGTTCGGCATCAACAACGAAAAAGCGATCCTCTTCTATTCGAATCCTGAAACACGCCGGCTTTATCGCGAGCACCTGGAAAAACTCGCCACACGAAGAAATACGATCACGGGAGTTCTCTATCGCGACGATCCGACGATCTTTGGTTGGGAGTTGATGAACGAAGCACAGGTGATCACGGGTCGTTGGGCTGAGCGGCGGGCGTGGTTCGAGGAGATGAGTGCGTATCTGAAGTCACTGGATCCGAATCATCTGATTGCGCCGGGCGCGTGGGGATATCGATCGTCGTCCGAGCGTCGTGAGTGGCTAGCGGATCATGCGATTCCGACGATCGACTATTGCGACGTTCATAGCTACCCGCGCGACGATCACGACAGCTTTGTAGATTCGCCGAAAGCGTTGAAGGAGTTTATCGACAATCGCGCGGCCGCAGCGTACTCGTTGCGAAAGCCGCTTGTGCTTGGTGAGTTTGGAATGGGAGTCGAGGGACACAACGGCGCTTCGCAGCTCGAGTGGTACCGCGCGTTGTTTGACGGAAACGCGCGCGCGGGAGCGGGCGGCGCGATGTTCTGGATACTCACGCCCGACGCGCGCAGGGGTTACGGCGTGACTTATTCCACGTCTCGCGATCAGCAGTTGCTTGGTGAAGTGGCGCGGGCGTCGCAGATTTTCCAGTCGTTGCAGTCGGAGGAAGTGCCGTCGCACTTGCAGGCGAACGAGCGACACCTGATACCGCGGCAGTTTGCGTGGAATCGCGTTGAAGGTGATGAGGCAACGTTGCCGCAGATGATCGTCCGCGAAGACAAGACGATCCTTTATCAATTCAAGCCGCAGATGGCGAGTGCTGAGCGGTTCGAGAAGATTGGTGAGGGCTCGGGTTACATCTGGGGCTTCGGGTCAGGCTATCTCGACTATACGGTGCCCACTCGCGCGGACCGGCGAAAGGTCAGTGAGATCATCGTGCGCGCGCACATCCAACCCGTGTTGCCGGTCGATGCGCCACCTGGTTTCGTAAAGACGCGCGTCACATTGTTTGTCGAAGGCTGGGACGCGGGCTCGCGCTTGATTCCTATTGAGCCGCAAGGACAACCAATCATCCAGGAGTGGCGCTTGACGGGCATGTTCCTGCGCCTGCGTGCCATGCGTGGACTGCCGCTGAAGATCCGCTTCGCCGTCACCCCCGAATCCGACTGGCTTTACGGCGTCAACATCTCCAACTGGCCCGACGGCTACGACTCGAAAGACGCGCGCCCGGTTGAAGTAGAGCTAAGACATGACTAGCCATAACATTTGGCAGCTATGGACCAACGCGTATAACTTGCCCAGGTTGAATGCCTTTCAAGATTGTCCTTACCTGCGGCATGAGTCTAGCGATATCGATTAATCGCGTGCTTCGGGCTTCTAAGATAATGACAGCGATATTGACGCTCGTCAGGTTCTGTTGAAACGTGAGATTGGTGTCTC
>JBIOZK010000120.1:0-16025 GCA_044870975.1 Pyrinomonadaceae bacterium | reverse complement strand
CGATTGGAAATGAAAAGAGCCGCGGAGGATTCTCCGCGGCTCTTTCAATTCAATGGCAAATGACAACTCGCAAATGCCAAATGGTAAACGACTAGGTTCCGGTTTCCCAGCTCGTCATGTATTCGATCATCTCGGGAGTGAGGGTGTCGATGCTGATGCCGAGCGCTTTTAGTTTCAGGCTGGCGATTTCCTGATCGACTTCCGGTGGCAGCAGGTGCACGCCGGGATCGAGCTTGCCTTTGTTCTTCACCAGGTACTCAACTGACAAGGCCTGGTTGGCGAAACTCATGTCCATCACGCTGGCGGGGTGGCCTTCGGCGGCGGCCAGATTGATCAAGCGGCCTTCGCCGAGGACGATGACGCGGGCGCCGTCTTTCTTCTTATATTCCTGGACGAACGGGCGAATATCGGTGGGCTCGTCCGAGAGTTCGCGCAATGCAACCAGGTTTAATTCAAGATCGAAGTGACCACTGTTCGCGACAATCGCGCCATCTTTCATCTTCGCAAAGTGCTCGCGGTCGATGACGTGACGATTGCCGGTGACGGTGATGAAGATGTCGCCGACTGCGGCAGCGTTCGCGATGGGCATCACGCGGAAGCCATCCATAACGGCTTCAACCGCTTTGATTGGATCGATTTCGGTGACCACGACGTTCGAGCCCATACCGCGGGCGCGGAGCGCGACGCCTTTGCCGCACCATCCGTAACCGACCACGACCAGCGTGCGGCCGGCGAGCAGAATGTTCGTGGCGCGGATGACACCGTCGAGCGTTGACTGGCCGGTGCCGTAACGATTGTCGAAGAAGTGCTTCGTCTGCGCGTTGTTGACGGCAATCGACGGGAAGCTAAGCACGCCCGACTTCTGCATCGCTTCCAGGCGGACGATGCCGGTAGTGGTTTCTTCGGTGGTGCCGATGATCTTGTTTTTGAGTTCCGGCTTTTCCTTAATCATGGTCGCGACGACGTCGGAACCGTCATCGATGATGATGTCCGGGCCAAACTCGAGCGCGGTTTGCACGTGACGACGATAGGTGTCGGTTGATTCACCCTTAATCGCGAAGACCGGCATTCCATAATCAGCGACCAGACATGCGGCCACGTCATCCTGAGTGGAAAGGGGATTCGACGCGATCAGCAAAGCTTCGGCGCCGCCGGCTTGCAGGGCGCGCGCGAGGTTTGCGGTCTCAGTCGTGATGTGGGCGCAGGCGACAATTCGCACATCCTTCAAAGGCTTTTCGTTGCCGAACCGTTCGCGGATAAGCCGCAGCACGGGCATTTCGCGTTCGGCCCAGTCGATGCGCTTCTTGCCAATCGGCGCGAGCGAAATATCTTTTACGTCATGTTCAATCGCAGGCATTGCAGTACTCATTTAGGTTCCTTTTCTTTAGCCCAGTCCCGATACATCGGGACTGGGAATGGATTCGATTCGTTTCATTCAAAAGCCTCCTTGAGGAGGCTTCTGACCTTACCTTGAAATCTAAACCCGGTCGCGAACGGCCGGGCTCGAGAAAACTAAACTCCGGCAGCGGCACGCAGCGCTTCCGCTTTGTCGGTCCGCTCCCAGGTGAAGCCGTCGCCGGTGCGGCCGAAGTGACCGTAGGCGGCGGTTGCCTGGTAAATTGGACGACGCAGATCGAGTTCAGAAATGATCTCCTTCGGCGTCAGCGGGAAATGCTGGCGCACCAGATCTGAAATCTGCGCTTCGCTGATGCGGCCCGAGCCGCGCGTGTCGACATAAACCGAAACCGGTTCGGCGACGCCGATTGCGTAAGCGAGCTGAACTTCGCACTTTTCGGCCAGACCGGCAGCGACGATGTTCTTGGCGATGTAGCGCGCCATGTACGCAGCAGAGCGATCGACCTTCGTCGGGTCCTTGCCCGAGAAGGCGCCACCACCGTGCGGTGCGTAACCGCCATAGGTGTCGACGATAATCTTGCGACCAGTCAATCCTGAATCGCCTTGCGGGCCACCAGTAACGAAGCGACCCGTGGGATTGATATGGTACTTGGTGTTGTCATCCATCAAATCACCGGGCACGGTGCTTTGAATGACGTGTTCGCGAATCTCGGAGCGCAGCTGGTCGTTGCCAACCTCGGGCGCGTGCTGTGACGAGATGACGACAGCATCGACGCGGAACGGACGGCCGTCGCGATATTCAACTGTTACCTGGGACTTGCCATCGGGACGCAGGTAGGGAAGCTGACCGTTCTTGCGAACCTCGGAAAGCTTCAACGCGAGTTGATGCGCCAACTGAATGGGAAGCGGCATCAGCTCGGGCGTTTCGTTGCAAGCGAAGCCGAACATCAAACCCTGATCGCCGGCGCCGCCCGGATCGACTCCCATCGCGATATCCGGCGACTGTGCGTGAATCGCCGACATAACGGCGCAGGTATCGCAGTCAAATCCGTACTTCGCGCGGTCGTACCCGATTCCGCGAATTGTTTCGCGGGCAATTTGCGCGTAGTCAATCTTGGCGTTAGTGGTGATTTCACCGGCGACGATAACCAGGCCGGTTGTCAGAAGGGTTTCGCACGCGACGCGAGAAGTAGGATCCTCGGCAAGCGTTGCGTCCAGGACAGCGTCCGATATTTGATCGGCAATTTTGTCCGGGTGACCCTCGGTCACGGACTCGGACGTAAACAGAACTCCACGATGATTATTACTCAATTCAACTCCTCCGATACGGATTTATTCAGTGCTGATAGGAAAGAATAAACCGGAAACTAAAAGACCGGCCACGATAGCAGTCCGTTTTGACGAGTGTCAAGGAGGCAGCAGCCGACCTCGGGTGCCTTAGAAAGGACATCGACAGGTGCCGAGCATGCTGTTTTGGGTTCTGTGCTGGAGTGCGCGGACACTGGCCAAACCGCTATCCCGAAATCATGCCGCTCTGAAGGGCGAGATATGAAACAGAACCCGCCATCGGTCGAAAGAAACTTGTTACTCGAAATCGATATCGCCAGGGCGGCTAAATTACTGGGCGTCCTACTGTTGACTGATTATGCATCCGTCATCTCGTGCGGATTTTGGCTCGTTTTCACATGCTTAAGTACGCCCCGTAGGCTTTGCTGCAAAAGTCGGCGAAGCCGACGAATGAGAGTAGACCAGCGCTTTAGCGCTGGGAACCAAGGCAGTAATGGAACCGAGTCTGCGAAGCGGACGACTGAAGGAATTTCTTCATGCCTATGGTTTTCAGCCGTCCGCGAAGCGGACTGCGAATTCCCCTGCCCCTGTCCCAGCGCTAAAGCGCTGGGCTATTGGCATTCAGTCCGCTTCGCGGACGTAGAAATCGACTTTTGCAGCAAAGCCCGCCCCGTACTCCCGGCAGGCTCGAGTTACGCCAGGTTAGAAAAGAACCAGACTTGAACCTCGGGTCTTTGAAGAGGCTGCAACGGATATTAAGGGCTCCGGTCACGGCGCGCCCCAGTCGATCCAGCTCTCAAGCGCGGCCAGTCGCGCAGCAAATTCTCGTAGGAAATCTCTACCAAAGATTCTCCATTCAAAGGGAGCGGCTCGGCCGGCGTCAGGAATGAGCGACCCTCGCGGCGAAACGCCTCGACGATGGTTATGATCTGCGGTTGTTGCCAAGAGCCTCATCGCGCAATACATGTCGTTAGGATCGCAACCTTCAAACCTCCACTTGATAATTCTCATTTAGAGAATTCCTCCTCAGCATGGGCCGGAGGACAGGTATCAACGAGGGTTGGCGCTAATGCCGTCTTCGATTGGGAAAGCGATACCGAGCCAGTAAAGCAGTGGCATTGTCTGAACCGCCGGCGGCGAGCGCCAAGTCGATAAGTGTCTGGCAGGCCTCATCGACCGACTCCGCGCCGTTCAGAATGCCGGCGATGGTTTCGTCCTTAACCATTTTGGTAAGGCCATCGGTGCATAACAGAATTTGATCGCCGTCTGATAAGTGAAAGCGCTGGACCTGCGGGTCTGATTGTTCACCAGCGGCAAGCGCCGCGGTGAGCACATGACGCATCGCCTGTGTGGCAGTGTCTTCGGCTCGAGCTATGCCCGCGTCAATCAAATCCTGCGCCAGGGTGTCGTCGCGCGTGAGTTGGAACAATCGCGCGTTCCTGAAAAGGTACGCGCGCGAATCACCGATGTGCCCGACAAAAAGTTCGGCGCCCAGACTCGCAACAACGGTTAAGGTCGTGCCCATTCCGACCAGAGAAGGATCGCTTTCAGCTTGGTTTCTGATCACAGAGTCGATGGTGCGAAAGCGTTCAGTCATGCGCCGCATGATCGTCTCAGCATTCTCGCGCCGCTGCATTCTCATCACCCAATCGGGCGTCTCGACCGCCATTTCGATCAGCTTCACCAGTGCCATCCGGCTGGCCACTTCACCCGCGGCATATCCGCCCATGCCATCGGCCACCAACATGCCGTAGGCTACTTCCTCAAAGCGCTCCGGAAGCGAGCCGTCGATCAGATTGGTGTCGATTGTCTTGAGCGATCTTTCCAATCGCACCACCAGATAGTGATCTTCGTTGTTCGTTCTGACGTGCCCCGTATGGGTCCGTCCGGCGATATTTACCTCGACCGTCGCCGAGGCCGGCTTGTCAAGCAGTGCATCAGGCAGGAACGGAGCAGGCTTCCGGGCCGTGTCGTTATTGTGCCCATCTCGACTGGAATCCATGAAACTCCTCGCTCTCATTCGCACATCGCGGTTCATCGCGGACGCGCGCTCTGGAGTTGGTAGTTGTCTCGGAGTGACCTGGCCTCTGAACGCTCAGCGGTGCGTTTCCGGATGAGTCAGCACAGATGATTCAGCTTTCGTCTTGCTCAAGCGTCCGCAGCTTTGGAGGAATTCACATCGTGACGATCGGTGTTTCGTTCTGGTCGCAAAGCCAGCTCACTTCATATTCGAATCTTAGGTGAAATCAATGTGAGCGAAAACTGTCAACAGTGACAGTTATGCGCCGATCCAAACATCGCTAGACTTAAAAGCATTAAAGCTTGGCTTTCACATCCGCGGTTTTGACAAGACACAGGTCAACAGAAAGAGGGATGGAGATGGATCATAAAAGCTTCGAACTCTGCGCGGACAAAACGAGACTCCGAAAACATTGTCGGCGCGCGCTGCTCCCGGGAATATTGCTGCTGATCGTTGCGGCAAGTTCAGGGATAGCGCGAGCGCAGTTGAATATTCCCGTCGTCCGCGGCGACAACGGTCTCAAATCCGGCACCCAACCGGGACCAGGCGTTTATGTGAGCGGAATCCTTTATGTCTACGACACTCACGAAATCGTTGACGCCAACGGCGGGCGTTCCAATCGCGCCGGCATCGACCAGACCATGCCGGCCGCGGCAATTACCTGGGTGCCGAAGAAGAAGATTCTGGGAGGACATTACGCAGCCACAATTGTCTTACCGCTGCTGAACGTGGCTATTGATAGGCCGCAATCGATCAGCAAAACCGGATTGGGATATTCCGACACTTACGTGCAACCGCTGCAGTTGGGTTGGCAAAAGAAACGCTTCGACGCTCTGGTTGGTTACGGGTTGTATATCCCGACCGGAAAGTTTACCGCGGGTGGCACAAACAACCACGGACTGGGCATGTGGTCGCACGAGCTTTCCGCCGGCACTACGGTGTATCTGGATGGCAAGAAGCAATGGCACGCTGCCACGAATGCTTACTACAACATGCAATCGCATATCAGGGGCACCAACCGAACGGCCGGAAATGTCCTGTCACTAGAAGGCGGTGTCGGCCGCACCTTCTGCTCCGGTCTTTGCAATATGGGTGTCGATTACTACACGCAATGGAAAGTCACCGACGACAAATTCCCAAACGTGCCTCCGGGCTTTATCAGCAAGCATCGCTATTACGGCCTGGGGCCGGAAATAAACGGAGTGATTCCCATCAGCGCCAAGACCCTGGCGGTCTTCAAGCTTGCCTATTTTCATGAAATCGGAAACCGGGTGGCGACGCAGGGGCAGTCAATCATCATGTCGGTGACGCTGGCCAAACCGAAACCGTAGGAGCTCACGCGCAATCTTCTACTTCAAAAAGGAAGTAAAAGTTTTTCATCAAAACTGTAAACACTGACAGTTTTATCGTGCGCGGAACCCCGATAGAATTCTGACATACAGGGAATCGCTAATGCCGTTTGCCAGAAGCGCACAGGGCGGACGCGAATAGCCCATCATCGACGACAGCACAATTAAAGAAGGAGCGAAAGTCATGAAGCTCGTACGGATTAGTGTGTGTATCAGCCTGCTGCTATTAGCAGCGAACGCGTTTGGACAGAAGGTGACGACCCAATCAGCTCCGAACATTAACTGGTCGCAATACAAGACCTACAGCTGGGGAAAGTCGGAATCGGAAGCCAATCCGATCATGAATCAATTCATCACCACCGGCGTCGATTCTGAAATGGCCGCGAAGGGTTTCAAAAAGGTCGAGCAGGACGGCGATCTGGTGGTGATTTTCAACGTCAACACTTCAACGTCGAAGGAACTCAACTGGAGCAGCATGGGCGGCTTCGGGCGTTGGGGCGGCGGAATGGGATCGGCGTCAGTCGATAACATCACCCAGGGTCAACTGATCGTCGACCTTGTGGACCCAAAGGCGAAGCAATTTCTCTGGCGCGGGACCGGCAGCGACACCGTCAGCGATAACCCGCAGAAGAATGAGAAAAAGGTGAACACGGCCATCACCAAGATGTTTCAGAAATTTCCCGCCGGGAAATAGTCCGGTCTGAATTTCGAAAGAGTAAGGAGACAACAAATGCGAAAGCTAATCAACGCAACTCTGACAATCGCGGGATTGATGCTGCTGGTGAGTTCGAGCGCCACGGCGCAGAAACTACCGAAGTCAATCACCATCCAGGCACAAGCCATGGGTGAGCAGCAGCAGATGGGGCAGACCTTTGGCATCAACCTCATCATCGAGGAGTTCTCGTCGCCCGAGGATCAAAAGGTCCTGCTAACCGCGTTCAATGAAAAACAGAATGAGGGCCTGGTCAATGCCCTGGACAAAATGCACAGCAAGGGTCGCATGTCGATCACCGGAACACTGGGTTATGAGGTGTCCTACATTCGCCAGTGGAAAGAACCGGACGGCAGCATGAAGTACCGCCTGGTCACCGACCGCCCCATCACTTTCGGCGAGGCGTGGAGTGATAGCCGCTCGATGGACTACAGCATCTCAGGCGTCGAGATCGTAATCAGCCCGGACAAGAAGAAAAGCACCGGGACCCTAATGCCTCTGGTCAAGCTCAAAATGAATAAAGAGAACCAGCTTGAGTTGGAGACCTACCAGAACCCCTGGAAGCTGGTTGACGTTCGCGTGCGCTAGCAGCAAAAACGGCGGCCATCATTTGCTGGGCGGACTGAGGCAAACAGGTGGCGACCTCAGGCCAATCAACTCTCTTAGCGACGGCGTCAGTGTCATTTGCCACTGGTTTGATTGCCTTGGCAAACACGAGCTGACTACCTGCAATCGGCGTATAAAGAAACCTCCGTGAAAGGAATCGTCGTAGGCTTCGTGCTCCTGGCGGTGTGCGCATTAATTCATACCGCCTTTTTGGTTTTTGTCGGTGAGTTGCTCAGGAAAAACCGGCAGAAGCTCAATCGGGGAGTAGGAGTGGCAACCTTCTCGGTCTTACTCAGCTCGATATTTGTAGCTATCATCCTAATACACCTTGCCGAGATCCTTATATGGGCTGTGGTTTATGAGCGCCTGGA
Source organism: Pyrinomonadaceae bacterium (assembly GCA_044870975.1). Taxonomy (GTDB): domain Bacteria; phylum Acidobacteriota; class Blastocatellia; order Pyrinomonadales; family Pyrinomonadaceae; genus UBA11740. Next base: position 8,324 of record JBIOZK010000120.1, on the reverse strand, counting down.
TTTGCTGCACGGTTTTGACGCCTCCTTTGATTTCTCCATAGGCGTATATACCTGCAACAGCCCGGCGGGCATTCAACTTCCCAACGAGTGGCGGCGGTTGGGACAACTCGAGAGCCTTGCCGGTTTGCTGCTGGTCGGTTTGTCTACGGCCTGTCTGTTTGTGGTCCTCCATAATATCTTCAAGATGCGTCACTCTGAGTCCTGAAGCGCTTCAGGAGTCAGGTCAAGGCAAGACGCTGCTGCCATCTCATCCAACTAACCACCGCAATCAAGAACGGTTTAGGCAAGAGTTTTCTCGTGCGTTAGAATGGCTTCAGTTTCCGTCGCTGGCTCTCCTCAGCGTTCGCCCTTAGGAGAATCGAAACAACTAGGACTGATGTTTCGAAACCCTTTTATCTATTCTTTTCACACCCGACCATCGCCTAAAGGGCATGAGCTCTGCCGGCCTTTGCAGATGTGCGCATATGTCTAATGCAGTCCTGGCTCAAGCCGTCCATCTGAGACGGACACGTTCGAGTGAAACGGCTCTCCGGCGTCGCATCACGCTGGCCGTGCTGGCGGCCGTAGCCTATTACCTTACGGCCATGTTGGGATTTATTTTTGCGCTTCAGCCGGGACCAGTTTCGACATTATGGATGCCGAACTCGATCTTGTTGGCGACCTTGTTGCTCGTTCCGAAACGCTCTTGGTGGATCGTTATAGTTGCGGCATTCCCAGCTCACGTTGCCTCGGAACTCCAGGGTGGCATTCCGTGGGTGATTTCGCTGCCATTGTTCGTCAGCAATTGTGTCCAGGCGCTGATTGGCGCGATCGGAATAAGTTACTTTGTGCCCGATCGTTTCCGCTTCGACAGATCCCGAGACCTCATCGTTTTTGTTTTCTTCGGGGCTTTCCTGGCGCCGTTCTTATCATCGTTTCTGGATATTGGCGCCTGGCGATATAACTCCTATTGGGAAATCTGGCGCATCCGGTTTTTCTCGAATGTACTCGCAGCCATCACTTTGATTCCAGTTATTGTCACCTGGGCTGAGGCTGATGTCAGGAGGGCGCTCAAAGCACCGCTGAGGCGTTGGATTGAAGTTGCCATATTGACCGCCGGTCTGTTGGCGGTCGGCCTTGCGGCTTTTTTCAGCCGTCAGGTAGTTGTCGATAAAACGCCCTGGCTACTCTATTGCCCGCTCGGATTCCTGCTTTGGGCCACCGTGCGATTTGGACCTTTGGGGGCAAGCACGTCGATCCTGCTCGTCATGTTGCTGGCGATCCTGGGAGCGACACATGGGCAAGGACCATTCGTCGAAAATTCCTCGGCCTACAACGCGCTGTCGATTCAGGGGTTCCTGATTGTCATTGCGCTTCCGTTGTTGGCGCTGGCCGGCGTGATCGAAGAACGGAGCCGAGCAGAGGCATCTTCGCGTCAGAATGAAGAGCGGCTGGCGCTGGCCATGACGGCTGCCCGAGTAGGCACCTGGGAGTGGGACATCCAGGAGAACACGGCCAAGTGGTCGGCTGAAACAAAGCAAATGTTCGGACTCTCGCCCGCTGATCCAGAGACCAGCACCGAAGAGTTCTACCAGATGGTTCACCCTGATGATCGTTTGCTGGTCGAGGAGGCACTTAATCATGCGGTCAGCCAGGGCTCTCCGTATGAAGCCGAATTCCGCATGATTCATCCGGACGGCAGTGTCCGCTGGGTGCGCGGCAGAGGTGAAGTGATTAAAGACGAAGCTGGTAAGCCGCTGCGCATGATTGGCCTTAACGCAGATATTACGGATCGCAAACTGGCCGAACACGCGTTGCTGGAGAGTAACGAGCGTAACCAGGCAATCCTCCGGGCATTACCCGACATGATGTTTCTGCAAACGAGGGCAGGGAACTACCTCGATTACTACGCTCGCGATCCCAGTACCTTGCTCGTACCGGTCGACGCGTTCCTGGGGAAAAATGTGCGTGACATTCTGCCTCCGGAATTAGCCGGACGGATTCTGGACAGCCTCGCTCGATTGGGCGGCAAGGACGACACGCAAATCCTGGAATACTCTCTCGACCTGGGTAATGAAAAGAGGCATTTCGAAGCGCGTCTGGTGACTGCCGAGGGCGACAAGGTGCTGAGCATTATTCGCGACGTTACCGAAACGCGCCGCGCTGCTGATGCCCTACGTCAGAGCGAAGAGCGATTGCTACAAAGCAATGGTCAGATTCGCGCCCTCGCGGCTCGCTTGATGAGCGCGCAGGATTCCGAACGCACGCGGATCGCGCATCTGCTCCACGATGACGTCAGCCAGAATATCGCCGCTTTGGGAGTGGCCATCAGCCGGCTCAAGCGCAGACTGCCTGAAGAGAGCCGCGGCATGCTGCCGGAATTCGACAGTCTGGGCCAACAAATCAACGAAATCACGACCCAACTAAGACGCTTGTCGCATCAACTGCACCCGGAAGTGCTGGAACATCTGGGACTGGTAGCAACATTGGAATCGCAAGTTGAAGAGTTCAGCCATGAAGAACAGATTAAGGTTAACTTCCTGGCGAATGTACGATCAGAAATCATTCCATTGGATATCTCCATTTGTCTCTACCGCGTGACGCTCGAGGCTTTGCGAAACGTGTCGCGTCATTCAGGTGCACGTACTGTGAACGTCGCGCTGAGCGAGGAAGGCGCTTTCCTGATTCTCGAGGTTTCTGATTCCGGTCGCGGCTTTGATGTTGAAAAAGCCAAGCGTGAAAGTGGCATAGGTCTGGCCAGTGCCGAGGAGCGCGTGAAGCTGCTTCAGGGAACTTTTGAAATCAGATCGAAGCACGAAGCAGGAACCACCCTTATTGCCCGAGTCCCGCTTGCCGGGTAATCGCAAGATGAAAACTAACCGCACCACAGTTCTTTTGGCTGACGATCATAAGATGTTCGCTCAGGGTCTCCGTGCCTTACTGGAAGACGAATTTGAATTGGTGGGCAGTGTTGAAAACGGACAGGCCTTGATCGATGCGGCCGTACATACAGAGCCGGATGTCATCGTGGTGGATATTGCAATGCCGGTAATGAATGGCCTGGACGCGGTGCGACAACTGAAAGAACGGCGTCTGTCCGCAAAAATAATATTTCTCACCATGCATGCCGATGATCGCCTCCTGGCAGAAGCATTCCGCTGCGGCGGATCAGGTTACGTCCTGAAGCAGTCCGCCGGGGAAGAACTGATCCAGGCAATCAGGCAGGTGCTCGGTGGCGGCAAGTACGTAACGCCGTTGTTGGCAAAAGAATGGGTGGAAGATGTCAGCAAAGGAATTGATGTCCGGAAGAAGCTCACCCTCACACCTCGCCAGCGCGAAGTACTTCGCTTGATTATTGAAGGATGCACGATGAAGGAAGTCGCCGATAAGATGGGAATTTCGACCCGAACGGCTGAATCTCACAAGTACGAGATGATGGAAGGCATGGGTGTCGACAGCACCGCCCAGCTTATCCAATACGCCATAAAGATAGGACTCACAGAGACTTAGTCGCCTCCACCCTTCAATTACTATTCCCTCAAACGGCGAGCGCTAGTATTTCGTCCCCGTATTTTTACGGATTGCGCAACTGTCGGTGCAAGCGTACTTTATGCTCGGATTTGTAAGCATAGTGAAGGTAGCTGGGCAGCGGCCAACGGGCGCGTTCTATTAGAACGCGCAAACAATGCAGGCCAGCGGCTTAAGTCATAGCGAAGTTAACATGACCGGCCAAGCTCCCAGGAAACTATTACTTTGCGGATGTGGGCAGTATTTTCTTTCCCGACGTCGGATGGCTTGCTGGTTGCCGATGACAGTCAAAGTCACCGACGTCTTTTGATCTGAAGGGATTGATTTCCTTGACCACTTCTTTGAAGCGAGACTGCGAAGCCTTGAGCCCCCGACTCAGGAGCAATGCTCGGACGAATAGTTTTCTCTCTCTCCTTTGTCCTGATCGCTTACGCAGGACTGACCTTTGGTGCGACCACCGCGTGCGGCCAATCCACCAGCATGCTGCAGGGCCGGGTCCTCGATCAAAACAGTTCGGTGGTGCGCGGCGCAGTTGTTAAAGCGCGTAACGTGGCCACCAATGCCGAGAGATACGGCGAGACTGATTCCCAGGGAAACTATCAAATCGCAGCGCTGCCGGTGGGTGTTTACCGACTGGAAGCGCGAGCATCGGGCTTCCGGACGGCGGTGGTCGAAGGCCTGGAGTTTGAGGTCGGCCGGATCGTTGCGCGTGATTTTCGCCTTGAAGTCGGTGACGTTACCCAACAGGTCATAGTAACCGCGAGCGCTAACTTGATTGAGGCAGCCACGGTGTCCGTGGGGCAACTCATCGACCCGCGCACCGTGCAGGAATTGCCTCTGAATGGCCGTCACTTTATCGACCTCGGTCTGCTCATTCCCGGATCAGTCACCCCACCACAAAACGGAAACCTCTCGCCGCCAGCCCGCGGTCAGGGCTCATTCGCACTGAACACTGCCGGCAACCGCGAAGACACGGTCAATTTTCAGATTAATGGCATCAACCTCAATGATCAGATCAATAACATCATCACCTTCCTGCCACCTCTGGGCAGTATTCAGGAATTCAAAGTCGACAACTCGACGTTTAGTGCCGAGTACGGACGTAACTCCGGCGCGATCGTGAATATTGCCACCCGGCGCGGTGCGAACCAATTTCACGGTGAACTGATTGAATACTTTCGCAACGATGCGCTGGACGCTCGCAACTTTTTCAATTTCACCAGCAGTCAGCCGCCGCCGTTCAAGCGCAATCAGTTTGGCGGATCGGTCGGCGGTCCATTGATGCTGCCGCACTTCGGCGAAGGCGGTTCGCCGCTCAGCTACAACGGTAAGAACCGAAGCTTCTTCTTTTTCACGTATGAAGGCCTGCGGCAAAGACAGGGAGTTGATGTCAATACTCTCGTGCTCAGCGATGCTCAGCGCGCCTCCGTGACTGATCCCGTCATCCGAAAATTGGTTGAACTAATCCCACGAGCGAACTTCACCGATTCGTCCGGTGTGTCGCGCTTTGTCGGATCGGCGCCCGTCGCCGTAGTGGTTGATCAGTGGGCGGTCGACGTCAGTCATAATTTTAACGAACGCAATCTGTTGCATGGTTATTACTCAGTGCAACGTGATGATCGGAACGAACCAACCGCTCTGGGGAACACGATCCCCGGTTTCGGCGACATTAGGCGTGGACTGCGACAGATATTCACGCTGAACTACACGCACATATTCACGGCCGACACCGTCAACGAGGCGCGTTTCGGTTTCAATCGAATTTCGTTTACGGGTCTGGCCGGCGCGCCACTCAATCCGGTTGAGTTTGGCATTCGCAACGGCATCAGCCAATCAGTGGCTTTGCCCCAGATCAACGTTGCGGGTGGACTCAACTTCGGCGGACCCACGGGTCTTCCGCAAGGCCGTGGCGATACTAGCTTCATCGCTTCCGACACTCTTAGTCACATGCGCGGCCCGCACTCGTTGAAGTTCGGCGGGGAGTTCCGCCGCTTTTATAACAACAATCTGATGTTGGATTCGGGTACGTTTCAATTTCCTTCAATCGCTGCCTTCATCGCCGGAAATGCCAACTCTTTCTCAATCACGATCGGCGATCGGACGGCTTCGATCGCCCAGGGCGCCCTCGATTTCTTTGCGGTGGATACTTTCAAGTGGCGACGAAATGTGACATTCGAGCTCGGGCTTCGCTACGAATGGAACATGAGTCCCACCGAACGTTTCGATCGCTTCTATGTTTTCGATCCGGCGCAGGTCGCCTTACTTAACGTCGGCCGCGATATTGATCAGGTCTACAAAACCAACGCGCAGAACTTTCAGCCTCGCGTTGGCTTGGCGTGGGATCCATTTAAGGACGGCCGCACGTCGATGCGCTTTGCTTATGCAATCCTGACCGAGCAGCCCTTGGTGAATGCCGTGACGAATACGGCGGCCAACCCGCCGAATGCGACGCCACTTAGTTTCTCTGGGACGATCCGGCTCGACAACGCGATCGATTTGGCGCGGGCATCCGGCATTTCTCTGGTGACCGTCGATCACAATTATAGAAACTCTTACGTCCAATCATGGAATGTGAACATTCAGCGTGAATTGATTCGCAACCTGGCGGTGATGGCCGGATACTTCGGTTCGAAAGGGACACATCTACGCATCTCTCGCAACATCAATCAACCAATGAAAGGTGTGCGCCCGTTTGTCCGGCTATCAAACGCCAGTCCAGTTCTGCCCGGGGCAGCGCTTGGCAACATCACCCAGGTCGAAGGCACAGGTAACTCCAGTTACAACGCCCTCTGGATTACGGTGACCCGCCGCTTTTCGCGGAGCCTGCAACTGAACGCCTCGTACACCTGGTCGAAGTCCATCGATTACAACTCACTCAGCTCGCCGCCTACCGTGGTCACCGTCCAGGATAGTTACGACTTACGCAATGATCGTGGGCTCTCGGATTTTGACGCGCGTCATCGCCTGGTATTGAGCGGGATTTATGAGCTGCCGTTCAGGGGCAATCGAATCAAGGACGGCTGGCAACTTGCCGCGATCATACAAGTGCAAAGCGGCAATCCGGTAAACATCGTCACGACAAATAGCACAGTCAACGGCGTCGCCAACACCCTGCGCCCGGACGTCAGCGGTCCGGTTGCGATCATCGGTGAGGTTGCAAAGTGGTTCGATACGAATGCGTTTACGCCCGTGGCTCAGTTTGGCAGTCTCGGACGCAACGTCGTAATTGGTCCAGGCTTTAGTAACGTGGACTTTTCGGTGATCAAAAACACAAAACTTGACGAGAACCTCGAACTGCAATTCAGGGCGGAAGTTTTTGATCTATTGAATCACGCCAGCTTCGGCCAGCCAGGAAGAGTTGTGGGCAGCGCAACCTTCGGACAGATCATCAACACGCGTTTTCCGACTGGTGACTCGGGCTCGTCGCGGCAGTTGCAGTTTGCCATGAAGCTAATATTTTGAGTTCAAGAAGCTTTCTCAAGAGAACTTTAATGCAAAGCAGAGCGTGCGCAGATTGGGGCGCGCTGTTGCGCGGCTGGCTAAAGGCCGATTGAGATGACCAGGTGCGCAAGCTCCTGCAAAAGAAATTATGAAGGCGGTTGCGGTCAACAACGTCGAGTCTCAGGCAACCTGCAAATCGCGTTTGCGACTGGTGCCCCTGCTCATGCTCGTTTTGCTGCCGCTGGCTTCATCGACGAACGCGGCCGCCGCCGCAGACAAAAAGGTGCTCTTCCTTTATGGAGACAAGAGCAACGGCGTGATGATTGGGTACCGGGAAGTTCTTCAGTCCGCCATGCGAGCCGGCTCGCCTGACCGGATTACTTTCTACGAAGAGTACATGGATCTATCGCAGTATCCGGGTGACGATTACGTGTCGCTGCTGCGCGGCTTTTACCGCCAGAAGTATCAGTCGCAGAAATTCAATCTGATCATCGCTCAATCTCCGGTTGTGCTTGATTTTCTTTCTCAGTATGGCGAGGAATTATTTCCCGATACGCCGATCGTTTTCGGCACCCTTGATAAGAGCCGGATCGACACTGGCAAGCTGCGGCCAAACATCACCGGGGTCCTGGCCGACTATGATTTTGGGATAACGCTTGACGTTGCCCTCAGAATGCAGCCGAATGTGCGCAGCGTTACCGTGGTCGCAGGAACCTCGCCAAGCGACGTGAAATACCTGGCCAAGGCGCGATCCGAGTTTCGCCGCTTCGAAAGCCGCGTTGAGTTTACCTACCTAACCGATCTGTCAATGGCCGAGCTTGAGAGCCGCCTCTCTAAAATGCCTGACCACACGATCACGTTTTACGTCAGTCTTTTTCGCGATGGGGCTGGGCAGGCGTTTGCTCATATGGATTCAGTGGCGCGGGTGGCGAAAGCATCCACAGCTCCCACCTACAGCGTCGTGGATCGTTTCATCGAGACCGGATCTATTGGCGGATTTGTTTGGAGCGCTGACGCAGACGGCCGTGAAGTCGCCAGGATCGCGTTGCGAGTTCTGGCAGGAGAAAGACCGGCTGACATTCCTATTCGCGTCGGCGACACGAATCGCTACATGTTTGATTGGCGACAGCTCGGTCGCTGGCAGATTCCGGAACGAAAACTGCCGCCCGGCAGCATCCTCCTGTATCGCGTGCCGTCCTTTTGGGAAGCGTACAAGTGGCACATCGTCGCCATCAGTCTGCTCTGCGTCCTCGAGGCTCTCCTTATTCTGTGGCTGCTAATCAACCGCAAACGAAATCGCCGGAGCCAACAGGCCGTACAACAATTAAGTGGACGCCTCTTCATGACGCAGGACAAAGAGCGACAGCGAGTCGCCG
>JBIOZK010000119.1:0-66559 GCA_044870975.1 Pyrinomonadaceae bacterium | reverse complement strand
GGAACCGAGTCCGCGCAGCGGACGACTGAAGGAATTTCTTCATGCCTTTGGTTTTCAGCCGTCCGCGAAGCGGACTGCGAATTCACCTGCCCCTTTCCCAGCGCTAAAGCGCTGGGCTATTGGCATTCAGTCCGCTTCGCGGACGTAGAAATCGACTTTTGCAGCAAAGCCCAGCGCCCAGCGCCCCAGCGCCCAGCGCCCCCGCTTTGCCTCGAAAGTCCTTCGATTGATTCTCTGAAAGACGTGAACTGAGTCATCGCCGCAGAGCGGCGAGATGTTTATAGTCGGAGATTGCCTCTCATTATCTCCGCAAAGAGCGAAATGCCAGGCATTTCGCTCTTTGCGGAGGAGTGAGAAGACCATGCGCTTTCTATAAACATTGCGTGCCTACGGCACGTTTCTGTCCCGATTCGCCCGAGCGATTACTTTTGAGGCAAAGCCCAGCGCCCCAGCGCCCAGCGCCCAGCGCCCAGCGCCGCGCACGGCGGCTGCCCAGAGCACTGCCAGGTCGCAGTCGATAGCTAGGTTGTCGTGATTAACTTCGCCACTTCGTTGGGATATTTGGCGCTTAGCTTTCTCAATGCGTCTTTGATGATCCAGGCGGTATCGGCATTCTTTCCCTTGGCCCAGTCAGCGCAGACCTTCAGGACAAACTCGGGGTGATAGTTGCCGGCATTCCTCAGCACATTCGCGACTGACTTTTTGACGTAGAGATTTGGATCAGCTTTGAGCCTGACGATTACAGGCAGGACCATTTCGGGTTGCTTGCGAGCGATATCTCTCAAACCTTCGCTCGCTGTTCTTCTAACGTTAGGATCCGGGTCATCAGCCCAGCGAATCATCTCTGCGACAATTTCGTCAGGCTTTTTCTTGCCGGCTTCTACAAGTAGAGTGGCCGCGACTTCTCGCTCTTTCCAATCTGCGCTACTGGCGAGTTTCAGGATTGAGGGAAAAGACTTGCGCGGGTCCCGGCGGGCCTGAGTCAGCAGGTCTCTTACGTCAGATACTTTGGTGATCGCCACTAGCACCCCACTAGCCGACAATTAGGCCGATGATTGTTCCGCCGACAGCGCCGAGGATAAGGATTGGCGCAAAGGCTTTAGTGATGATGGCATCTGGCAGGCTCAAGAGGATGCCGAAGATAAGCCCTTGCGCCCACGACGGCACGGGCAAACGCCCCGCACCAATTACGAAACCGATAGCAAAGCGGTTGAGAAAAGCGGCGATCAATGCTGCGCTCTTATTGGAGAATGACAGGGGAATCATTGAGGCGGCAGACAACGCGCCATACACCAGACCGCAGATCGTTCCGAGTAATATGCGAGACATGGGGCGGTTTATACCATGCTGAGAAAGCTCGACCAATAAATGATTAGTGATCATCCCATTCTTATTCGTTGTGATTTGTGTCGGCCTGAGTGAACAGGGTTTTTTTACGGTTAAGGTCGCACGCAAGCCTGCGTCGCCGTTCTGTAAGTCTGTCCCATCACAACGCAAGCCTGCGCCGGGACTATCCGAGGCTGGGCCGTCACAAATCTAGCCTGCACCGTTAAGTGGTAACCCGGCGACGCCACAATGTAAGCTTGCGCCGCCGGAACGTAAGCCTCCCTCGTCGCAATGTCAGACTGCTTCACCGCAACGCCAGCTTGCGGCGTCGCAATGCAGGGTTACTTTCTCGCCATGTAAGCCTGCTTCGTTGCAATGTAAGCTTACAAAATGGCAAAGCAGACCTGCTCGAAGACTTCCCAAGCTTGAGAAAAAGCTTGCAGAGGTCGCAAAGTTGCGGTATAAGCCGCGCTAGCAATCCCGATTACTATCGGAATTACAGGGCTTCAAAAGCCCGATCCAGGGGAATCCGGCCAGCGCAACCCAAAACCTAGGTGCTGACGGATTATGCAGCTCACGCCACCGCTCCCGTGTAGTTGGTGGTCAAACGTCAACCTTCTAAGCCTTTTAAAAGGAGGGCCTCAAAAATGATTTGTAAAGTCTCACTCGCGTTCGCGAGAATGTCTGATTCGGAACTGGATAACTTTGCTCACGGCGTCTTTAGTGCGATGACCGGCAATGCCGCATTTCCATCGCCGCCCGTGACACTCGCTAACCTGCAAACAGCGACCAGTGATTTCACGGCCAAGGTCGCTGCCGCCGATGGGGGCGGACCTGCCGAAACGGCGGCGAAGAACAATTCGCGGCAATCGCTCATCGGCATGTTGCGTCAACTGGCCGCTTATGTGCAGATGTCGTGCAACAACGATCAGGCGACGTTGCTTAGCTCAGGGTTCCAGATGCAGAGCGGCGCGGGAGCATCAACACCTTTGGACCAGCCGGAGAGTCTGACATTAAAGAACGGCTCGTCAGGGCAACTCGTCGCGGCGGTCGATCCGGTGCGTAACGCCAAGATGTATGAAGGCCGCATCAAGGCGGATAGTGGTGATTGGCTGCCGAGTGTTTTCACCGGCGATTCACAACACATCATCTTCAACGGCCTGCAGCGCGGCAAGGACTACACCGTGCAAGTCCGAGCCCTCGGCGGTTCAACCGGACAGTCCGATTGGAGCGATCCGAGTACGCACATGGCGATGTAGTAAGTTGGTTTCGAAGGGCGAGCGCCAGCACTCGCCCTTCACTTTCTCTGATTAGGCGTTATCAGCTATTACTTCCAAGAGGATCCACAAACATGCTGATCTATCTTCAGGCAGATCCATTCTCGATTGAAAAGCTCTTCGAAATCGCTTCTAAGATATCAACGCCGCTCGCACTCGCGGGCATCTGTGTCGTAGTAGTTTTTCTTATTCTTTGGAGGATTCTCGGGTTAGCAATCTTCGAGAGCGTGGGTGGTTCGCGAACCGCCGAGATAATCAAGCTCATCGTTGGAACGATTTTCGTGCTCGCATTGGTGGCTGTGGTGTTGGGAATTGCGGGTTATGTATTCATCTCCGTATATCACCCACCGAGTATTGACCGGTCGTCGGTCAATATCCCGGAGGGATTCACCATCAAGAGCGCGGCTGAGGTCATCGTGCGGCCCGAGAATTTTACCGTGAGCTACGTCAATTGCAGCGCTGAGGCACTAGGATCTGAGGTCTTAGCAGGACCGATAATTGGCAAGAGTAAAGTTGAGGTCATCGAAAATCTTGCGCGTAGGCGGAAAGATATGGCGACGCCTTTAAGCCTCGTAGTAACCAAGAATGAGGGAAGGGGATTTTATGAAATTACATGCAAGTAGTCTTGCTCGCTGGCTAGGGATAAGTGTCGTACTTTGCTGCGGCCTTATAACAATAGTGGCGCAACGGGAGGCTCCCTGCTACTCCGGTGGCACTCAAGTCGGCAAGGTCACTTGTGAAACCGATCAATTGGCCCAGTGCGATTCGGCAGGCAGCCAATTTGTGGGCTCATGCGCGGACAAGCCTCAGGGCAAGAGCGGGGACGCGCTGGTGGTCTGGATATTATCCCGAATCACCGGCGAGGACGACATATCCGAAGCCGACTTTCAGATGGCGGAGAATCAACTGAGGGTTCGGAACATTTTTCAGGAAGGTAAAGTAGTACGTCACGGCAAATCACGCGATGACATCCGGGCTTTTAGCTTTCCCTCAGAGTGGCTCGACGGCTCGTCATTTGCGAGGTTCAGAAATATTGAGCGACCCGCGCCAGCTACCACAATCAACCCCTTTGCACTCCCCGAGGGAAACGTCAATTGTAAGGTTTGCGTAGACACACCTACCGGAAACCAATGCCAGACGGTTAGCGGGTGGACCAGAGAGAAGGCGCGATCATCGGCCGTGTCGCAAGTATGCGGTACAAATGCAGCCTGCATAAAGAAAATTACCAGTGTGGATTGCAAGTAACTGTGCCCATCCTTATGATTCACGCCCATGAATGAAGTAATTCTCAAGCGCTTCGAGACGCCGGATGAGGTGCGGACGTTCGAGAAAGGGCGCTTTGAAATCATTGAACTTGGCGGCGTGACGATTGGTCGCGCGACTTACGAGCCGGGCTGGCGTTGGAGCGAGCACGTGGGGCCGTTGAGTGGTTCGCAGTTTTGTGAAGTCGAACATGTGGGGCTGGTGGTTTCGGGGCGGGCGACTGCCGCTTTGACCGGCGGTAAAGTCGTTGAGCTGAAACCCGGTGATCTATTCTATGTACCTGCCGCGCCACATGACAGTTGGGTCGTGGGCGATGAGCCTTACGTCTCCCTGCACTTTCTGGGCGCACAGTCATACACGCGTTGAAGGGAAGGCGACGGCAAACTGACAAAGCCGTGGCGCTAAACTGAGAGCCAATTCTCATGCATCTGAAAGCCCGACTGCTGGCAATAATTCTGATTCTGGTCTTCGGCGGACTCACCTACCTCGTCTGGCACGAATTGCTGACCACCGGCCGCTACTCGCTGAAGATGGCGGCGTTCGCGCCGGTGGGAATTGTCGGGGGACTCTTTCTGCTCGCATTTCCAACCAAAGCCGGCAAACCTCAGACGACCGGCGACAAGGTAATCGTGATGGTAGTATTCGCGATCGGTTTGCTTGCCGGTCTCGTAAACTGGTATTTAATGGATCCCAGCTTCTTTCACAAATGACCCGACAAATAATCAAGACGGCTGCGTTATCACTGCTGATACTTTTCGTTTCCGCCACCGCCTTTGCCCAGGACGATCCGCAGTGGCCCTCGTTAAGTTATTTAAGAAGCGACTATCGCGAGTCGGTCATAGTCGCGCACGTGCGCGTAACGCAGGCAGAGATCGTCAATCGCATTCCGGGTTACGACGATTGGCGGCTGGTTGGTGAAGTTGTCGAGCCGTTCAAGGGCAAGTTCCGTAAAGGTCAAACGCTTACCTTTTATCACGGCGCGGAAGCGGGATTTAAGCAGGCGTTGTTCCTGGGTGAGAAGATCATCTTCCTTCATCGTAACTACCACGACAAAGAGAAGCGTTGGGTCTATGCAGTGATTGAGAATTCGACCTTGCCGTTCAATGAAGACCGGGTGCGCAAGTTGCGAATTATCAAACGGTCCGCGCAAAAGAAGAAGTCCGCCGGGCGTTAGTTTCTCACTCTTGCTCCCGCCTCTGACCAGGAGTATTTTCCTCTTCCATGAACACTCGTCGTCAATTTCTGATTACAGCTCCGCTCGCAGTTCTGGTTACGGCGACTGCTTGCCGCAAGCCAACGCCATCGGCGAATTCGCCATCAACCACCGCGGGTGCGCCGCCGACGTTCGGTACGGGCGCGGGCGCCGGACCACCGGTGACGTCTGAGACGTTTGCAGAAGCTGAGAAGCTGATGCAGGTAACGATGACGACGGCCGAGCGTGAGCAGGCCGCCGCGACGTGGCGCACGTCGTTGGCCCAGTACGTCGAACGCCGGACTGGTCCGCGCAAAGTTGCGATCGCGCCAACTGATTTACCGGCGACGGTTTGGAATCCGACGTTGCCGGGAATTGCGGAGCAGCCGGCCAAAGATCAATTCGTGCGATCGAAGGATGATGGCGCATCGCTCCCAGCGTCTGATGACGAGATTGCGTTTGCGCCAGTGACTCAGCTTTCGCGGTGGATCGAATCAAAGAAACTGACCTCGGAGCGATTAACGAACATCTATCTCAACCGGATCGAACGATTTGATTCAAAGATTCGATCGATTATCACGCTGACGAAAGAGCAGGCGTTGTCGCGCGCCAGGCAAGCCGACAACGAGATCGCCAGCGGCAAATATCTCGGACCTTTGCACGGCATTCCTTACGGCGTGAAGGACTTGCTTGATACGAAAGACGTCGCGACCACCTACGGGGCAGAGCCCTTTCGCCAACGGGTGCCGGCGGCTGACTCAGCGGTTGTGCGTAAATTGAACGATGCCGGCGCGGTGATGCTGGCAAAGCTCTCGCTCGGCGCGCTCGCCCTGAACGACATCTGGTTTGGCGGACAAACGATGAACCCATGGCTGCTGGAAGAAGGCGCGTCCGGATCGAGCGCCGGCCCGGGTGCAGCAACGAGTGCCGCGCTGGTCGCATTTTCAATTGGCAGCGAGACCGGCGGCAGCATCGTGAGTCCGGCGATGCGTTGCGGCATCACCGGTTTGCGTCCTACGTTCGGGCGAGTAGCGCGCACTGGAGCAATGACGCTCTGCTGGTCGCTCGATAAGCTGGGACCAATGACGCGTTCGGTCGAAGACGCCATGCTGGTGCTGCAAGCGATCGGCGGTCCTGACGCAGGTGATGCTTCGAGCGTTCCCAGCAAACTAGATTTCGATGGAACGAAATCAGTTGCCGGCATAAAGGTCGGTTATCTCGCTCAGTGGATGAAAGAGAGTCCGGCTACGGATGTCGACCGCGCAGCGATGGAAACAATGAAGAAGCTGGGAATGCAATTGCAGGAAGTCACGTTGCCAGATTGGCCTTACAGTTCGCTGATGCCGATTCTGTTTGCCGAAGGCGCCGCGTCGTTCGAGGACCTCGCGCTGAATAACCAGCTGGCTGAATTGAAAGTTCAGGTGAAGGACGCGTGGCCTAATCTATTTCGCCAGGCGCGATTTCTTTCCGCGGTTGATTTCGTGCAGGCGGATCGTCTGCGGCGCAAGGTCGCGCTGGAGATGGCGCGCATCTTCAAAGACGTCGATGTGCTGCTCGTCCCTTCACTACGCGACGAACAGCTCACGATCAGTAACTTCACCGGTCATCCCTCGTTGACCTTGCGTGCCGGATTCGTGGAAGTTTCAGAAGCGCGCAGCGATTGGGCGCCGGATCCGGCTAACCCTCTGCCGAAATTCAATCCGCCACGTCGCGTACCGCACGGCATCACACTTCTCGGCCGGCTGTTCGACGACGGATTGTTGGGACAGGTCGGTATCGCTCTGGAACGCGAATTTAACGTGATGAAAGAGCGACCTGCCGGCTTCTGAACACCCTGCTGGAGCGCGGGCATCTCTCCCCGCATGAGCGCGAAGCGCAAACAAGCTGAGCGTGCTGCGCACGCTTGGCGGGCAAGAATGCCCGCACTCCATTACGCCGCCAACTGCACGATGCAATCGATCGGGCACAGCTCGACGCATTTCGGAGCGTCGTAATGGTCCGCGCATTCGACGCACGTGTTAGCGTCGATGACATAGGTATCCTCGCCCACACTCACTGATTCCGTCGGACACTCCGGTCGGCAGGCGTCACAGTTAATGCAATCTTCAAGTATTGTATAAGCCATTTATGATCTCCTCGCGTGATCGTGATCACTCACACTAGTGCGATCGAAAATACAGCAACGTGGGTGCCAGTATTCGTCCGGAGAAGTTCCGGAAACGAGAAGCAGGGCAGTCGGAAATATTTCCCGCACGATTGCGAGAAATTCATCACGTACGATCTATCGAGTTGATTTATTTAGCCGGCACAGGAAGGCGGCCGATCGCGCTCTCGCCGATACTGCCGAAGTACAGGTTGCCCTTGTGTTCGACGACGTTGGCGATTTGAGTGAAGCATTCGGGCGAGGGATCTTGAAGGTTGCGGATCACTTTGCCATTCAGGTCGAGTCCGACCGCGAAGCCATAATGCTTCACATTGGGTTGCAGAAACGTCGGCAGGCGCCAGACGATTTTTCTGAGAAAGGGATGCGGCGCCAGCCAATCAACCGCGGGCAGGCGACGATTCACCAGCGCCAACCAAAACATATCTTTTCCGTTAGATGAGATCCCATCAGGAAAGCCCGGCAGGTTATCGATGAACGTGTCTGACTGGCCGGCTTTCTCGCCTTTCAACCAATAACGCCGCACGCTGTAAGTGCCCGTGTCGTTGATTAGCACGAATGATTGATCGGGGCTGACGGCGACGCCATTCGCAAAATACAGATCGCGCAAGAGCACTTTGGTTTGCTTCGTTTTTGGATCAAATGAAAGAAGCCGTCCGTTGGGCTGGTGTTCGAGCAAATCGGCCCTCAACTCCGTAAGTGGAAATTTGGAGGAGGCGTCAGTGAAATAGATTGTGCCGTCCGCGGCCACGTCGAGATCGTTTGGGCAGCGAAAAGACAGCCCTTCGGCTTCGGTAGACAACACACTCACTTGAGCGTTCGGCGCAATTGAGAGCAGGCCGACTATGGCGTCGGCCACGATTAGATTGCCCGACGGGTCGAAACTCAGGCCGAGCGGACGCCCCTTTGTATCGGCAAACAATTCCGGTCTGGTGCCGTCAGATTGGAAACGAAAAATGTGTCCGCGATCGTCGCCACAGTAAATACGATCCTGCGCGTCGAACGCGACGTCTTCCGGCTTGTCGCCTTCAATGCGCAGTCGCTCAGTTTTGGACAGTTCAGAATTCTGCGCGTAGACGCCGATGAGATCCGGCGCCGGCGGCGGAGTCCAGGCTACGGGATTGATGGGGACAGGCCAGAGCAGGAGATAGCCAACCACCAGAACAACAATGGCGAGTAGCGCGCGGAGGAGAGTGCGTTTCATCACCAGTCTCTATCCGAACCGTTGCTTATCGACCGCCACTCTTATCGCGACTATCGTTCGCCGCGCGCCGCTTCGACTTGAGATTCAAGTTCGACTGCGAGTTTACGAATGCCCGGTTCGCCCATCGGCTCCAGCCATCGCAGCGCTTCGTCAAGGACTCTGCGCTGGTATTCAGGGAAATTCGGTTTGCCGGCGACGCTGCCATATTCACCTTTGTAGTATCCGGCGCGCGGAGGTCGCACGCGTTCGATGGCCACCTGGCTTACCGAGAGCGTCACCGTGGGAATGCCCGACATTTCGATTGCGCGGGCTGCGAGTCCCATCGATTGATGACAAAGCTCGGACGCGGGTATCAACAAAGCGCCCTGCACGTCGTAATACTTGAGACGCTCGATCAGCTTAGACAACGCGGTGTCTGCAAAACCGGCGGCGTCGGGAATGAAGCCGCAAAAACTCCAGAAGACAGAATTCAACTGACCGATCACACCATTTGCTTCCAGTTCCGACAAGCGCGTGAGCGGCAGTTGCGCGTTCATGTCTTCACGGACGAACCGGTCATCGTAACCACGCGCGGCGAATTGCAGATCGCGCGCGCCGATTGCGGTCGGGATTTCGCGGATGTGGAAATCACCGTTGACGCTATTTGTTTCGAATGGCTCGGTCCCGTCGAGATAGGCTCCCGCCGAACTGATCAAAGCCAGGTTCATGAGCGGCAAGGCGCGACGCGTAGGCGAGAAAGGCGCGCGGCTATTTTCAACGAAAGGGTAGTTCTTCAGATCGTCACCAGCGCGTCGCGCGCTCCAGGTGCGGAAACGTTCGCGCCAGCTTTCAGCTTTTTCAATTATCTCCACGATCAACTCTTTCGACTTTCAATGACCTTCTCTCAAGGTCGGATTTCACCCGTCTCGTCTCGTTCGGGTGCTGGCGATGAAGAACGCGATGAAGCCAGCGACAAGTGCGACTCCCATTATCATCACCGAGTAGCGATGCAGCGCGTCAAACTCGACGCGTCGCGCGTCGGTAGGCGGAACCTGATCGATTGTGCCCATTGAAGCGCGCAACGCCAGCATTCTCGCTGAAATTATCCAGTGACTGACGCCAGTCATAATAGCCATAATCGCCACTGAAATCACCTCGACGACCTGAGCGAGGCGACCGCGATGACGATTTACAAAGAACGCGGTGACCAAAAGAAACAACGCGATCTCAATGCCGCCCTGGTTGATGAAAGCCAGCAGCCGCGTGACAACTGAACCGGCGAGTTCATTCGCGTTCGCCAGGCCGGCACCGCGCAGCACTCCGAAAAGCGCCGGCGCGACCGCCGCGCCGAAGAACATCGCCGCGCCCAGCCAAAGGCCCAGCAGCAATACGCGGATTTGTCGGATAAATGCAGTCATTTCGGTACGCACGCCTCCCCGGCATGCCGATTTTGATTAGGAAAACAGCACGCCAGAGGCCTGCGTACCCATCGCTTGCAAGCGAATTACCGGTGGCACGATCTCAGGCTGTTCAATCTTTCTCGGATCAGGAACACTCAAGAGCCATGACAGCGCGCGATCGAGTTGCGACTGGTAATCTGCCAAATCAAGCGACATGAAGATCGGTTGATTTAATCGCGTGAATTTTTCTTTCGACATCAAATACATCCGTCGTGCCGCGCCCGGCCGGCCGATTTGTAGGTGATGAAAAGCGACGGCCGATTGAATCATGGCTTGCAGAAAGAGTTTCTCATCCGGATCGACGGGGCCCATCCAACGTTCTTCCCACGCATCGTGCGCCGCGTGAAATTCACCGGCGTTGTAGAGATCGATGCCGGCGATGTATTCAATCGGATACGCTAGAATGTGTTCGTCAGAGTAATGCGGCGCCGTGGACACTTCGCTGATTGTATCCGATTTGGAGTGCGCCGGCAGCGTAGCGGCGACGGCGTCTGAGATTGTCAACGACGCCAGTCACAAGAGATCCAAAGCGGCGTCGTTGCCGCCGCACTCCAAATACGGCGACATTATTGTGAGTTGGCAATCAAGATTTCGGAATAGGAGAGAATTAAGGTAACCACGTGAAGGAAAGCGACCTGCTGTTCAAAATAAAACGTTCAGCCACGGGCCTGGGACTGTTTGCCACCGTACGCATTCCCAAAGGCAAAAAGATTGTTGAGTACACCGGCCCAAAGGTGCCAAACGACATCGTCGAAAAAAGCAACGGCAAATATTTTTTTGGAGTTAATAAAAAGTGGTCGATCGACGGCAGCGGCCGCGACAACCTGGCCCGCTACGCCAACCATTCATGCGCGCCGAACGCCGAAGCCATCATCTCTCGCGATCGTGTTTGGATCTATTCGAGGAAGACCATCAAACCCGGCGAAGAGATCGTTTATGACTACGGTAAGGAATACTTCGACGGCATTATCAAAGACATCGGCTGTCGATGTGTGAAGTGTAAGCCCAGGCTGCACCGCAACGGCGCCGCCGCGCGCAACGGTCACCGCATCAGACGCGGTTCAAAATGACGATTTCCGTGCTGGGCTGATCGCGCAGTTTCTCGATGAATTTCTCGATTTCGTCCTGAATCTTTTCTTCGATTAAATCGCGCTCGATGCGGTCTTGTACCTTTTCTAAGGTAGGGACGATTTTGCCGGTGCCACGTAACGCGGCGGCTTCCTTGGCATACCGATCCGCAATCTCTTTCGGACCTACCAAGGCAAACGGTCGGAAACGGAAATCAACATAGCGCTCCATAGTCACGCGATCGCGCAGAATCTGATCCAATTGCTCGCTGGTCAAACCGACGCGCCGCATGCGCTCCTGGAGCTGCGCGGCAGAGCCGAATCGTTGCGCCAGATCGTCACGAGTTTGCTTGACTGCGTTATCGAAATCCTTTTGGGCGTCGGGTGTTTGCGCCAGCGGCAGCTTTCGCGCCTCCTGCAAAACCAGCAGTTGCTCTTCGAGCCGCTCAAGCGCTTGGTTCAAAGCTTCGGATGAAGGGTTCTCAGTGAGAGGCCGGCCGGGCTCTAACGCCAACTGCCAGACCAAATCGGAATAGGTGATTAAGTCCGGGACCGCTGCCGATCCGTTGGTGACGCTGGCGACGGTTTTGTCTGAGACGGTTTGCGCCGAGGCGGTCGCGCAAAGTGCAAGGAGCAGAGCGCCAGGGAGGAGGACGTAACGACATTGAAAATTGAATATTGCAGATTGCAAATTGCAAATTCGGCGGTACAAGGACGTCCGTTCCGCGATGGGCGTCCGTTCCGCGATGGCCGTCCGTGCGGCGATGTGCGTCCGTGCGGCGACGTGCGCAGCTTTATGAGCCAACCGTGCGCGCGCAATGATTGTCCTTTTTGGGCGCACGCCTTTTGCAATTTTCAACTTGCAATTTTCAATTTGCATTGCTCTTCTCTCGCTCTTGCCCCCCGCGCTAAAACGTCTGCGTAAACCTGAACTGAACCTGACCCTGGTGGAGCCGATAGATTGCCGTCGTCGGATTCCCGGTGTTGAGGTTCTGCGGAATCAGGAACTCGGACGGATTCAACAGAAAGCCGTAATCGACCGCCAGCGCGCCACCGAGCGGCGTCTTGAACCGAAAACCCAAACCCACAGTGTGACTCCAACGCACCCGCAGGTTTTGGGCGTTGACGTCTTCGAGAAAATTCCCACTGGGAGTGAAAGGCTTCGGATGAAGTATGTCGCCGATGCTGCGGAAGACGTTGCCGCCGTCATAGAACGGCACCACTTGCAGACTCGGATTGATGGGGACCCGCGCTTCCAGGTTCATGATGACCTCCGCATTGCCGCCGATAGGAACTGTGAATGGATTCACGCCCACCTGGTTTCCCGAACTATCGTGAAATGTTCCCTGCGGCACGATTACCAGACGCGGCCCGGCCTCTTCAAATCCAAACCCGCGGAGCGTCGTCGAGCCGCCCGAGAAAAATCGCTCGCTGATAGGGAGCAGTTGATCGAAATCGTCTACGCGGCCGTTGCCGTTCAGATCCCGCGGACTGAACAAGCTGGCCAACCCCAGACTCAGGTTTCCGGCAAAGACCGTGTTTCGCATCTGCCGGGATTTGTAATAGGTGTGATAGCTGGTTTCGAATCGCGTAAACGACGTGTTGCCGCCCAGCGCGCGCGCCGCCACGCGAAAGTCAGCGTTGAAAAAGTGGCCCCGCGTCGCGTCGGTCTGGTTGTAGCGACAAACTTCGCCGCCGCGGATGCGTTCTTCCTCGTTGTAGATGGTTCCGGCCAGTCGCCGCTCGCATCGTTCACGAGTGTCAATCACGAAAGAGAGGCCGGGTCCCGACAACCTGACGACCTGGTCAGGCCGCAGGATTGGTTCGATCAAAAGGCTCTCTATATTCCTAAGCCGCACATCTTCATAGTTGTAGCGCGCGAAAAGAACGCTGTGCAGCTTCTTGCTCATCACGCGTTGCGTTTCGACGCTGACAACGAAGCGATTGATAGTCGGCTCACCAACCGGGTTGCCGAATCGATCGACTGGATTTCCATTCTCATCGAGCCGCTGCACGATACCGTTGGTTCCCTGATCGATGGTCGATCGGAAGAAGCGCGTAAGAGTCGAGTCGCGCAGGTACTGGAATGAAATGCCAAGCGGGGCATAATCGCGTTTGCGATACTGGAAGAAGCGCGGATCGAGAAACTCTAAACGGACGAGTTGCTGACGCGGGCTCATGCGAATTCGCAACGCGCCTTGCTGCAGGCGATTTCTTAGGTTGACGTTCGTCAGCTCGAGTAATCCGAGAGGCCCGAGGTCAGTGGAATATCCGCCGCCGTATTCGATCACGCGCGGGCGTTTTTCTTCCAGGTCGATGATCACGTCGTAGCGCTTGACGTTGTTGCCGGCGTCGCCTGCCGGCTGTTGCGTGATTACGACTTGCCGATAGGCGTCGGTCACGTACAACGTCCGCTCGGCTTCCGTGATGCGATCGGCGCGCAGCAAATCTCCCGGCGCCAATGAAATCGCGCGGCGAATTGCGGCCCGCTTTGTCTCCTGAACCGACGCGCTGCCCGTGACGCCGTTAATCACAATTTCGTTGATAACAGCCTTCGAACCTTCGCGAGTCACGTTGAAGATCACCCGAAGTTGTTTGTCGCCGCCGCTGTCCGGCAGCGCTTCGTTGGAAGTGGTGACGTCAGCCTCGATGTAGCCGAGCCGCGCATACAGGTTCAGCAACTGGTCCCGCGCCGCCCGGACTTCCGAAGGTGAATAGGGCGCGCCTTTGACCAGAGAAATTTCCTCACGCATTCGATCTTCGGGAATGACGTTGACGCCTTTGAATTGAAAATCGGCGAGCCTTGTCAGCGGGCCTTCGGTCACCCTGAAGGTGATGATCAGCGAATCTTCAGTCAGGGGAATAGTCGGCACGACGGCAGCCTTAGCATTCAGGTAGCCGAGTTCTCTCATCAATCGCTCGACGGTGCGGCGGTCCTCTTCCAGCATTGAGTTGCTGGTGACGCCGCGCGCATAGCCACCTAGTAACGGCAGAAACGCGAAGGCACTCGCTTTCCGCGAGCGTAGTTGCGACACAAAGTCATTCAGGGTCAGTTTGTTTGTGCCTTCGATGCGAATTTCGTTAAGTCGCAAACGTCGATTGAGGTTAACGTTGTAGACAATTTTGACGGTGCGCGCGTCCAGCTGTGAAGGATTTAGATCATGACAGGCCTCTTCGTTACCGTTCTCGGTGGTGTTAGGCAACGGCGGCGTGATCGTACATTGCGCCGTCACCTCGGCGAAAAAATAACCATCCTCTTGCAGTTTCAGCTTCACCCGCCGCGCGCCTTCATCAATGACTGCATAATCGATGTTGCCTTCGCGCTTGATCGGCAGCAGCTTCTGCTGCTTCGATTCCTTCAACGTGTAATTCGCGGAGAACATTACCTCGACTTTGGGGCCAGGCGTTCCCTCGAGGCTGATTTCAATTTCGCCCGTCGTGGGATTGCGCGTGACTTTGGGATCGCTGAGTTGCGGCGCCATGTAGCCTTGAGCAATCAGCGCTTGCTTGATGCGATCGATGTCCTCGCCCAGCAGATCGCGCGTAAACGGAGCGCCCTGCTGCAGCTTCAGAGTCGCCACCACGTTCGGCAGGTTCAGGCGGGGATCGACGATAAACTTGCCGACGTGTGCCTGTTCGTTCGGGGTGATGGCGAAGATTACGATGCGGCGCGTGCCGCTGGTGTCCCCCGGCGCAGGCACCTCGCTGTGTTCGACTGTCGCATTGAAATAACCGCGGTCGCGGAGATAGGTCTGAATCTCGTCGGCATTGCTCTCAATCGCGGGGACAGAAAAACGCCGGCCGGGCTGCAACAGGTTCACGCGCGCGCGAATTTCATCGCGTGCGATCGGCGTGCCGGTCGTCGGTGCGATTCTGATGCTGACGCTGGCAATTACAATCTGCCGTTGCACGACAAAGCGCACTTTGATCGGCAGCGCGCGGTTGGTACCGTTAGCCGGGTCATCGATCTCGACACGCGCCGAAGCAATGCGGCCCGACGCGTAAAGATCGTGCAACGACTGGCGCACACTCACCGCGGAATATTCGCCACCGGCAGAGATCTTCAGCAACGATTTGAACTCGCCCTGCGCCGTCGGATCGGCAGGCGTGCCCTCGATGGCCACGTCTACGGCGGCAACCGAACGGCCTTCGTAATCGCCAACCTGGGCGTGAGCCGAGAGAGAAAAGAGTAGGCAACAGGCAGCAGGCAGCAGGCAGAAAAACAAAAGGCGCTGCACGCCCTTCATCTTGCCGCATCTGCCTTCTGCTTTCTGTTTTCTGCTTTCTGCCTTCT
Source organism: Pyrinomonadaceae bacterium (assembly GCA_044870975.1). Classification (GTDB taxonomy): domain Bacteria; phylum Acidobacteriota; class Blastocatellia; order Pyrinomonadales; family Pyrinomonadaceae; genus UBA11740. The sequence goes on along the minus strand of JBIOZK010000119.1, from coordinate 51,336 downwards.
GCTTCACTTCAAAATCTCTTCCGGAACCTGATCTCGAAACTGTAATTATTGTTTCGCGTCGCCAGGTTTCGATTCGATCCTTGTTCGTATTGCGCCACAAACGACATTCGATTCGATACGCGATACTCAACCGAAAGCACCTGGTTCGGATCGGAGGCGATGTTGGTCGAATATGTGACCGTCATGTCCTTGGTGATCCGTCGCGCCGCCGTCAATCGGGCTGTCGGGGTAGAGTTGGTGCCGGAAACCACCGGATTGATTTCCAGACGGCTCAGTCCGAACAGCTTGTTGGTTGCTTTGGAAATTGGCGCGTTGATTAACGCATCGGTCAAAAGACTCGCCGCCGTTCCCAAACCTGACTGCGCCAGCACCGACGTGTTCGTTTCGGTCGAGGTCAGGGTTCCGGTCAAGATTAACGAGACCACATCGGCTTGCGGCAATGACGGCTCGGCGCCGACGGTGGTCGTGGGATGCGACATCGGTCCTTCAATCATCGCGGTCACGCGATAACCACGGATCATTGATTGCGCTTCGATGTTGAGAACCGGATCGGCATCGAGCCGCGGCGGCAGATAAATCAGCCCACGCGTAATCTCGTAAGGATTGTTTCTGAAATTCAGAGTGCCACGCGTCGCCGTGATGCGGCCTTCGATAATCGGGTTCTTCACCGGGCCATCTACCATCACCGACAGAGATGCCACGACGTCCCCAACGTTGTTGCGCATAATCAGCGCGTTCCGGCCTTCGACCCGCAGCTTGTCGAAGTTCGCGGTCTGAGAGAATTTGAACTCGCTTCCTTCTTCAATCGTGGGTGTGGGCCTCTGATTAATTAATTCGGCCAGCTCAATGTCCTTCGTGTATTCGGCGCGGCGCACGCGGACGCTGCCACCAATGAACTGCACCTCGGGCGTGCCGCGCACTTCGAGGTTGGCATCGACTGTCGAGCTAAAATCCTGGGGATAATTCAAAGTCAGACTAGTGCCGTTGATGTTGAAGAGAAACTGCGCGAGTTTGAAGCCGTCGAGTTGCGCGCCGCCGGTGACGGAAAACTTGCCCCCGCCAATCGTCCCTTCGAGCGTCCTATCAATTTGCGCCTGATGCGCGTTGAAGAGGATGCTGCCTTGCAGGTTCGACAGCGTAATCCGTTGGTCGCCGAGATAAACCGAAACCGTAGCTCCCGCAACCGAGGCCTGGCCGGTAACGCGCATGTTCTCGTACGTGCCACCGACGTTAACATCCAAACGGGCTATGCCGGACGAGAACAGGTCGGGCGAGAACAAACTGAGAACCCGCAGGTTGACCGTGCCGTTCACAGCCAGCGTGTTGCGGCCGCCGGTAGTCGTGGCCAACGCGCCGCCGAGGGTAACGTTAGTCTGCGTCCCGGTGAACTGACTGTCATGAAAAATCACTTCGTTGGGAGTGACTTCGACGAGCATCGGCTTAGCCATCGACAGGTTTATCTGTTGTCCCGGTTCGCCGATGTTGATTGATAATTCTGAAAACGTGGCAGTGCCGACCAGACCGTGAATCGTCGGATAGCCATCTTCATCGAGTAAGTCGCCCGCCAGTTTCAAAGTCCCGGTCGCGCGCCCGTTCACCAGCACATCGGAAGGCACAAAGATGCGCAGCAATTGGGTGATGTCAGCGCCTGTCACCGTTGACTCAACGACCGCGGGAAGCGTTTCCTTCGAAAGATCCACGCTCGCGACGATTGTCTGTGGCTGATCGCCGAGTAACCCGCTCGACGTCAACGTTACGTTCAGTTGTTTGTTCTCGGTGCGGCCGACGATCGATACGGAGCCTGCCGGCTTGCCGTTCAATGTCACGTCGCTGCTCGCTGCATCAAACGTGACGGCGTAGGTAGTTACATCGGGGCCGATGCCGGTCGCATGAAGATTCTTAATTGTTGCCGTTCCGGCGAGCTTCGGCAGGTTCGGCTGATTCGCGAACGCCTGCAGCCGCTCAAGCTGAACGCGATCGCCATTGGCAGTCAGATCGAAAGCCTTGGTTTTCAGATTGTAATTGCCGGAAGCAATGATGTGACCCGCATTGAAATTGAGATCGACCTTATCGACGTCCACCGATGAGCCGGTGAAGGTTGCGTGCGCAGTCAGTCCTTGCAGTGGTTCTCCGGCCAGCCGGCCCTGCGATGATCGCAGGTCCGCCACGCCGGTCATCGCATTCGGCATCCCGTTTATTTTTACAGTGCCGGACACGTCGCCCTGCGTGTCGCCGAGTTGGTCGCGCGTCTGCGGTGCAAAGGGTAAAGCCGCAATCAGGTTGCCCAGGTTCATTCGATCCAGCGTGGCATCGATCGAGGCGTTGTTGTCACCTGTGCGTGGGACAACCAATGAAAATTGAGCGCCGCCACCGCTCGCCTGCGCCAGACGGCCGTTCGTCACGCGAGTCTCTGTCGCCGTGGACGAGATATCGGCCGCCAGCGATCCCAGTTCGCGCTGGTTCACATTCAACGATCCAAGTTCGGCGTGGCCATTGATGACCGGATCTTTTATTTTGCCCGTCAACGATCCGTTGAAAGATAATTTGCCGGCGAGATCGATTCCGTAAGTGTGAAACTCCTCTTCGAGATCCGGCAGCGCGCCTGAGGAAATCAGCAGGCGTTGCAGCTCGGCTGCGTCAGTCGAAGCAACGTTGATGTTTAGATTCGAAACTGGCTGCTCTACTGAAACCTGGCCGGAGGCGGTCAGCGCCGTCGCCGGAGTTTGCAGGTTCGCGCGTTGAATTTGGAAGACGCCGTGGTCGGCTGTTATCGCAAGCTCGCCGGCCAGCGGCGTCTGACCCGCGGTTGTGGGCGCACCGACAAGTTCAGCGTTCACAGTTCCTGTCGCGTTCGTAAGGTCTGAATCAGTGAAGGTCAGGTTTGCTTTGCCGGTCGCTTTGCTCGAAATCGGCACCGCGCGCCCGGCCGCGAGCGCAATCAACCCGCCGACATCGAAGTTGTTGAAATCAGCGTTGACTACTGAAGCGCCATTCTTCTTCAACGAGATTGTCGCGTTACCCGAAGCGCGACCATCCATAGCCTCAGCGACGAAGTTATTGACTTGAACTTGATCGCTGCTCGCCACGACGGCAGCGTGTGCCGGCCCCAGTTTCATTTGACCCACGACTCCGCCACCCAAACTCAAATCAGCGCTGGCTCGGTAGCGACCCGAAGGCTCGACGGTGAACGCCGGTCGCGCCAGCTTTACGTTTTCCACGCTGCCGTCTTTTAGCTTTACGTTACCGGCGTTGATGTCGCTCGTCGTTCCTTCGACGCGCCCGTTGCGCACCGCCAGCCGCACACCCGCGATGTTGATGCTGCCGGTCTGCGCGCCAAACGCGTTCGCTGCGCCGACTTGTACCTGTTGCACCGTCACGTTGGTGGTGTGGCCGTCGTTTTTGATGTCGATGGCTTTCGCCGTGACGCCGTTGATGGTCGCATCCTTCGACTGAATTTTTCCGGCTTTGGCGCTGGCGATGGTGGCCGAAGTCTTCCCGTCTTTCGACGTTACGCGCAGATCGTTTGCCTGAATTCCGTTCTGCACTTTGGCTGTTGAGGTCGTCAGACTGTTGGCGCTGAATTGCGGCGCCGAAGCAGTCAATTCGCCGTCGCGATATTCAGCTCGCGCGTCGCGCAGAATTAAACCAGTGATGGTCGTGCCATAACTCTTCTCGGCAGCCGCGCGCAGTTCGCCGACCCAACGGAAATCGGATCCGGTGCCCATTACCCCACCGGTCAACTGCACCGCGTTCAATTGAAAATCACCGGCAGTCAATAATTCAGCCACCGCCCGGCCATTGAAGTCATAAGACGAACCCTGACCCGATCCCTTCGCCGAAACACTCAGCGACTGCAGCCGCACGCCATCCGCGGCCAGGGCGTCTGACTTGATGCTGCCGTCAACCTGATAGCGATCGCCATCACCGGTGACGGTGCCGGTGAAGTTGCCCGCGCCGCGTAAGGTCGTGCCCGGCTGCAAGATGTCGGACGCTTGAGTGAGATCGACCGTCGATGTGACATTCAATTTGTATTTGAGATTCCGCCAATCATCCATCACGCCTTGCAGATGAGCTTCGGCAAACGGCGAGCGCAACGTCAGGTCCTGAATTTCGGCTGAGGTTTGATTCACCCGCGCGCGCGCATCGATGTCGATGTCGTTGACCGCCTTGCCGTCGTAAACGAAAGTCGATTTCGTCGACGTGAACGCCACCTGGTTCATCCAGCTAGCCGCCGGCGCATTCAGATCATCCGGCTGAACTATCAGGTGCAGGTTGCGAGCTTCGCCTGACAAACTGTGCAAAGCATCGCCGTAGTGAATCTGCGAATTCTTGATTTCGACGTGTGCGGTTGAGTAGGCAAACAGGATGCGCTTGTTCGGCTCAGGCGGAGGCACGTGGATGTTGCGGAAATTCGAGCGACCTTCAGCGTCGAAGTTGACCCACAGTTCGAGCCCCTCGATCTGTAAATCCTTGAGATTGATGTTCCGGCGAAGATTCAGCGCGTAGAGGTCCTCGATGCGCACCGTCGCGAGCATGCGATCAATCTTTCCCAGTTTCTCGCCGGTCTTCGCGTCATAAAGTTCGAGGCCCTGCAACTCTACCGTCTGCGGCGAGATGGAAGTGTGGAAGCTGCGAATTTCAGCGCGCACGCCATAATTCGACAATGTATCTTTAATTTGATTCGCGATGTATCGATCGACGTAACCCAGGCGGTAAGCCAGCAAGCCCACCAGAATTAGCGCGATGGCCGCGCACACGAATCCGATGCCCGCGATGATGGCGTTGCGGCGCGAGACGAACCGCCGGCGCACGCGCGCTGGCTGAGAAATACTGCGGTTATCTTCGCTGGGGGGCTCGCGATGGTTATCTACGGGCATAGACGCCGACCGTCGAAAGACTCATCAATTCCACGTTGTAGGGGAAAGCCCGAAAACAGCAGAGGCAAGAGGCTGGAGATTAGAGGGGAGACTTATGAAAACTCAAAAAATGGATGATGAGAGCATCGACGCTTTCGCACCATCTGACCTCTAGCCTCTTACCTCTAAACTCTGCATTGTTTGTAAACTGAAAGTGGAGGAAATTCAAGCGAACAGTGGCACAGACTTTAGTCTGTGTTCATTCCTGGTTAGAAACTTTCAGCGCACTCTTGATTCTTCTGAATCACTGACTGAAGTCTCCGCCATCTCAGATGCGGGAGAACCCAGCGGCACGTTGCCTACAACTTCCAGCTCGAAGCCTTCAATGGCGGCGACTTTGGGCGGATGATTTGTCAAAAGCAGGATGCGGCGCAGGCCCAATTCATGCAGGATTTGCGCGCCGACACCGTAGTCGCGATTCAGGCCGTAACCGGTTTCGGCACTGGCTTCCTTTTTAGTGATGCCGCGATCCTGCATCAATTGATAGGTGCGCAACTGGTGAATTAGATCGAGACCGTGCTCGCTTTGACGTAGATAAAGCACGACCCCCTGTCCCGCTTCGGCAATCTTCTCCAACGCGCGCCGCAGCTGATATCCGGTATCGTCAATGGTCGAACCGAACATGTCGCAGGTTACGTTCTCGCTGTGTACGCGCACCAGCACCGGGTCGTTTGTCGCGACGTCGCCCATGACCATCGCCAGGTGCACGTCACCATTGATCGTGTTCTCGAACGCGATCGCGCGAAAGTTTCCGTAGACGGTTGGAAGATTCGTCTCGGCCGCCTGTCGTACCAGCACTTCCTTGGTGATTCGATAATGAACCAGGTCAGCAACGCTGATGATCTTCAAGCCATGAATGCTGGCGAACTCGCGCAGTTGCGGCAGACGCGCCATGGTTCCGTCTTCATTCATGATTTCGCAAATCACCCCCGCCGGATAGAGTCCGGCGATGCGCGCGAGATCGACAGCGGCCTCAGTCTGTCCCGGTCTGACGAGTACTCCGCCTTTCTTCGCCCGCAGCGGAAACACGTGTCCCGGCCGCGCCAGATCCTGGGGTCGCGTCCGCGCATCGACCGCCGTCAAAATAGTAGTCGCACGGTCAGCTGCCGATATTCCCGTCGTCACTCCGCGGCGCGCCTCAATCGAGACAGTAAATGCCGTGCCTAGCCGCGAAGTATTCTCAGCCACCTGCGGCTGCAGGTGCAGTTCGTCACAACGCTCTTCGGTGAGCGGCAAACAAATCAAGCCGCGACCTTCGCGCGCCATGAAATTGATCTTCTCAGGCGTGATCAGTTCCGCGGCGCAGACGAGATCGCCCTCATTCTCGCGGTCCTCATCGTCCACGATAATGATCATTCGCCCTTCGCGAATGTCAGCGGCGGCGTCTGGAATGGAAGCAAATGCCATGTTTGGAATTTCTGTTTGAGGTCTTAAAGTCCGCTGCGAAATATGTTACGCGCTCCTATGGCATTTGGCGACTCACAGTGATGAGGGCGCAGACTTGCCTCGCTCAGATAGAATCCGCTCGACATATTTAGCAATCACGTCTGCCTCCAAATTGACTTCATCGCCCGGCTTTAGCTGGGCAAAGTTTGTCACTTCGAAGGTCTTGGGAATGACGGCTATTTCAAAATAATCGTCCGTGAGATTCGCGATGGTTAGGCTAATGCCTTCGACCGCGACTGAGCCTTTGAAGACCAGGTAATTCGCGATTTCCGTTGGGTAAGCAAAGCGAAACGTCCACGAATCGCCGTGGTTTTCCGAGCCGAGAAACTTGCCGCGCGCATCGACATGTCCCTGCACGATGTGCCCGCCGAGCCGCGTCGCGGGCGTCACGGCACGCTCGAGATTCACCGGCGAACCCTCTTTCAACTTTCCCAGCGTCGATCGAAAGAGCGTTTCTTTCGAAACGTCCGCCGCGAACGAATCATCCTGCACGTCCAGGGCAGTCAGACAGACGCCGTTAACCGAGATCGAGTCGCCGTCGCGCGAGCCCTCGGTGACCATGCGCGCTTCGATCACGATGCGCGCGTCTTCACCACGCTGCTCAATGGCGCGGATGCGGCCGAGTTCTTCGATAATTCCAGTGAACATAAGGAGCGCACGCATCCATGCGTGCGGTTCGCGGGCATCCCTGCCCGCACGGCTGTCCTAAAATCGCCGCACAAGCAAAACTGCCAGGGCGATTATGATGCCGATCGCCAAAGGGCCGAGCGAAAGGATGATGATCCACCTCGCTTCATGCTTAAACGAAAATGTAAGTAGCTTCATGCCAGTTTCGTTCACTTAGAGAAAGGAATGCGAAATCCGGCAAGATCAATTTGCATTTCTATCATGTACTAACGCCATCATTCGCTGAAAAACTTCCTCAATCGACAGTCCGGTCGAATCAATCACGATGGCATCTTGCGCGGCAGCAAGCGGCGAATCCTCGCGCGTCGTATCCCGGCGATCGCGATCCGTGATGTCGGCCAGCGTCTGATCATATTCAGCCGTTGGATTAATGACCCGCTCTTCAGCCAGCCGGCGTTCCGCTCTTTCTGACGCGCTGGCGTCCAGAAAGAATTTTATGTCGGCCTCGGGAAAAACGACGGTGCCAATGTCACGTCCGTTCATCACGGCGCCGCGCTGTCCCAAATCGCGCTGCTGTTTCACCATGGCCCGCCGGACCGCCGGAATGGACGAGACGATTGATGAGACATGGGTGACGTCTTCCTCACGGATACGACGCGTCACATCGCGTCCATTCAGCGACACGCACAACGAATCAGGGTCGCCCGCCAAATCAATTTTGATTCGTTCTGCCAATGAACTCACGGCCGGTTCATCTCGTTCATTCGCACTTGATTCGATAACCGCCAGCGCGACGGCGCGGTACATGGATCCAGTGTCGATATAGAGCAGCCCCAGTTCGCGCGCCAGCATGCGTCCGAGGGTTGACTTGCCGGACGCGGAAGGGCCGTCGATCGCGATGATCAGGGGACGGGTCATGACCGAAATCGTTCGCGTCAGAATACCACCTGGGCCGCACAGATGCGGAATCACGGGCATGGAGCGCGTGCGAGAGATCAGAGATCAGAGATCAGAGATCAGGAACGTAACAGCCTTCCACTCTTCTATCGTCACTTTCTTCTCGCGTTCATTTTCGTCACTCGTCACTCGTCACTGGTCACTCGTCACTCGTCACTGGTCACTGGTCACTGGTCACTCGTCACTCGTCACTCGTCACTGGTCACTCTCTACTCGTCACCCTATGCTCGCCTAGTCGTGCCCGGGGACATCAAAATTCGTGACTTTTGCCGCGTATTCAAATAGGCTTTGCCCAGAATTACCCATGAGGAGGATCAAACCCGTGATCCGCAGAGCGCTTCTGTCGCTAATTTTGGTGCTCACAAACATGCCGCTGGCCTTTGCTCAGCAGCCGCAAGAACCGGCGGTCTCGCCGCCAAAGTTTCCTACCCAAAATCCGCCGCCCCTGACACAGAGGGCCCCTGATCCCGATGCGCAGGACGTCGTGAAGATCACGACCAATCTCGTTCAGGTCGATGCAGTCGTGACGAAGGACGGTAAGTATGTAACTAATCTAACGGCCGACGATTTTGAAATATTCGAAGACGGCAAGCCCCAACCGATTACGAATTTTTCTTATGTCTCAAACGTCACGGCGCCGCCCGGAACAGCTCCAGCCAAACCTGCCGCAAAAGAGAAGAGCAATGACAAAATAGCGCCGCCAATTCCGCCCGCCGTGGCGCAGCCTCATGATACGAGACGAACAATCGCGTTGGTCGTCGATGATTTAGGCATGTCATTCACGAGTCTCTCCGACACTCGCCGCGCCGCACGCAAGTTTATTAACGAGCAAGTCGCACCGAACGATCTGGTGGCGATCATGCACACGTCCGGCGAAGTCGGCGCGCTCCAACAATTCACCACCGACCGGCGCGTGCTCTTCAACGCCATCGATCATTTGCGCTGGTATCCATGCAGTCGCGCCGGTTTGCATGTCTTCACGCCGCTGGGGACAGAGCCAACTCGGGCCGACGCACCCTGCGGCGGCACCCGAAACATCTATGGAACGCTGCAAGTGTTGAAGTTCATCGTTGACGGCATGCGCGAACTACCGGGACGCAAATCACTGGTGCTGATGTCCGACTATCTGCCGATTGAAACGCAGGAACCGGCAACCGGCAGTTTGAATGTCGCAGATGGCGGCATCTCTGACGTCAGGACGAACTACACTGCGCAATTGAAAAAAGTTGCGGAGATGGCAATTCGGGCTTCCGTGGTGATCTACTCGGTCGACACCCGCGGCCTGGCTTACACCGGCATCACGGCTGCGGATAGTTTCTTCAATCCTATCGTGTTGTCCAACGGCCGCGCGCCAACTTCGACCTCATCACAAATAACCGGAATCATCAATTCGACGCTCAGCGCGCGTTCGATGGCCATGGTGGATCGACGCGAGGGAGCAGATCTGATTGCCAGACAAACCGGCGGGTTCATGGTCCGCAATGCAAATGATTTTGGGTTGAAGCGGATTGCTGATGATCAGAGCGGTTATTATTTGCTCGCCTATAAGCCGAGCGACACCACCTTTAATAAACAGTTCCACCACATCAAGCTCACGGTCAAAAAGAAAGGCCTATCCGTCCGCACACGCAATGGTTTTCTGGGTGTTCGCGAGACGGAGGTTCCGCGGCCGCTCAGCACCTCCGGGCAATTGGCCAGGGCGCTTATCTCGCCTTTCGGTGCGAACGAGATCACGGTGCGGCTTACCTCTCTTTTCACCAACTTCGAGACTGGATCGATGCTGCGTTCGCTGCTCTACATCGACTCGAAGGATTTGGTTTTTCTGGCCGAGCCGGATGGAGCAAAGGTGGCGACGTTCGATATGGGCATAATTCTCTTTGGCGAGAATGGCCGCGTAGTCGATCAACAGATGCGTCAGGTTACGGTGCGATTGACGAAAGACGTGTATGAAAATGCCGTGCAAAGCGGACTCGTCTACACCCTCGATACACCTATCAAACAAACCGGAGCGTTTCAGTATCGAATCGCGCTGCGCGATCAGAATTCTTCAAAGATCGGGAGCGCCGGGCAGTTCATTGACGTGCCAAATCTGGAAAAGGGGAAGATGGCGCTCTCTGGCCTGGTGGCGCTGAAAGACATACCTGATCAGCCCGCAGCTGCAGGTGTTGCCGCGCCAGGTGGACGCGAAGCGATTATCGCCGGTCCGGCAGTTCGTCAGTTTCATCCGGGCGATAAGTTGATCTATGCATATTCGATCTACAACGCGCCGCTGAGTGAGACCACGCATCTGCCGCAGTTATCTACCGTGGCGCGCATCTTTCGCGACGGCAAACTCGTTTTCACGGGTACGCCGTCCACGATCGATGGCGCTCAAACCGATCTCAAGCGCGTGCCCAGCATCGGCCGTTTACAACTGGGACCTGAATTTGAACCCGGCCAATATGTTCTACAGATCGTAGTCACGGACCAGCTGTCAAAGGATAAGCCCGCCGTCACCGCGCAGTGGATCGATTTTGAAATCGTGAAATAGTCATGTCACTAAAAAAGCAAATCACCCGAAGCCATCGACTTCGGGTGACTGCCTTTCAGCATGGCAGCGGAGTTCTCCTGTTTGAATCTACTGCCGGCTAAATATCCGGACCTCGTCAGCGGACTCTCAACGCCACCGTTTCCATCGTCACATTGAGCGCAGCCAATTCCTTCTGCGTGGCGCGTTCGGCCTTCGATTGTGGCGCGCGCAATCCCTCGCTCTCACCATCGAGCCAAAGTTCGCCGAAGTAAAACTGGTTGCCGTAACGACGGAAGCCGAGCCTGGTCACGGACTGGCCGTTGCCGGTTGCGCCAATCATGTTGATGATGGCGCTCACGCTGCCATCCTTGCGGCTAACCTGCAACGTCGCTGCCTCGGAATTCGAATTGAGCTGCTGCACCAGGTACTCACCCGCGGGCATGGTCGTGTTGGCGACATGAAATTGGAAGGGAATGCTGACCCGCACCTGTGCCTGACGAACCGATTGCGCCTCGGCCGCCGCGGCCATGGTACCGGCGAGAATCAACAACGCGATCATTGTGTAAGCTGTCTTTTTCATTGTCCTGTCTCCTTTGCACCCTCCCTCACGGTCGGGTTTCTGTTTCAACTGCCGTAGCGGTTGAAGCGACCGGCGGCCTTGGTTGCGTGCGTCTGTGCGACTGAATTGCTTCACCACGTTTTGCCTTACACTTGATAACGCGTGACGCGTCGGGAAACCCCCTCATCCACCGGGAAAATTTGTGAAGAAAATGTCCCGCTGTTGTAGAATCACGCGGCTAAATAAACCTACGTTCCCGTTTAGAGGCGGGCTACCGCCCGCCTTCCGTTGCGAACCGACATTGGGCGGGCAGTAGCCCGCCTCTAAACGAATTCATTGATTGATTCATCCCATGACTTCCTCCGAAAATGTTTCGCAATTGCTGGTGAAATGGGGCGAAGGCGACCAGGCCGCGCTCGAAAAATTAATGCCGCTCGTGTACAGCGAGCTGCGCAGATTAGCGAGCAATTACTTGAGACGCGAACGGCAGAACCACACCCTGCAACCGACCGCTCTGGTCAATGAGGCTTATCTCAAGCTGATCGATCAAAAGAGCGCGCGCTGGCAAAACCGTGCGCATTTCTATGGCGTGGCGGCGCAACTAATGCGGCGCATCCTCGTCGATCACGCGCGCCAGCATCAGGCTGCCAAGCGCGGCGGGCCCAGCCAGGAACGCCTGTCAATTACCAGCGCCGGACAACTTGGCGAAAAGCCCGATTTGGATCTCCTGGCACTGCATGAAGCTTTGGAAGAACTAAAGACCTTCGACCCCCAGCAGGAGCGAATTGTCGAGCTGAGGTATTTCGGCGGCCTTTCAATTGAAGAGACGGCTGAGGTGATGAACATCGGCCACGCCACCGTCGAGCGTGATTGGAAAATGGCGCGCGCCTGGCTGCGGCGAAAATTGGAATAAACTTATTTGAGGGAGTTCATCCCGACAGTGCGCGTGAATGGTAGAAGCTAATATCAAACCCGATGACACCCGAACGTTGGCAAAAAGTTAAAGAGATCTTTCAGGCGGCGCTGAATCGCGCCCCGTCCGAGCGCGCGGCCTTTGTCGCCGCAGCCAGTTACGGCGACGACCTCGTGCGCCAGGAAGTCGAATCGCTGATGTCGTCTGATGGGCGGGATGGTACGTTCCTCGATGCGCCGGCTTATGAAGCTGCGGCGGAAATGATCGTGAACGACAAATCAGGATTGAAGAAGGGCCGAACCATCGGTCCGTTTGAAATTCTTTCCTTCATCAGCCGCGGCGGCATGGGCGAAGTTTATCTGGCGCACGACCCGCGTCTGAGCCGCAAAGTCGCTTTAAAGGTCCTGCCTGAAAGTTTCACCAAAGATGATGACCGGCTGCGACGGTTTGAGCAGGAAGCGCGCGCCGCCTCTGCGCTCAATCATCCAAACATTATTACCATTTACGAAATCCTTAAGACGGGCGCGACCCACGTCATCGCCGCTGAATTCGTTGAAGGCGAAACGTTGCGGCAGCGCCTCTCGCGTGCGCCGCTGACGCTTTCCGAATCGCTGCAGGTCGCGATTCAGGTTGCCGACGCATTGGCAGCAGCTCACAAGGTTGGGATTATTCACCGCGACATCAAGCCCGAGAACGTCATGTTGCGGCCCGACGGCTACGTCAAGGTGCTCGACTTCGGGCTAGCCAAACTGGCCGAGGATTCACCCGACGTTCCAATGGAAGAAGCTCTGACCAAACAGGTGCGCACGGGTTCCGGCGTAGTCATGGGCACGGCCGGTTACATGTCCCCGGAACAGGCGCGCGGCAAAGCGATTGACGCTCGCACAGACATCTTCAGTCTGGGGGCGCTGATTTACGAATTGGTGACGCACCGCAAACCGTTCGATGGTGAAACACCGAGCGACGTGCTGGCGGCAATTTTGAAAACCGAGCCGGCGCCCATCCTGGAACTACTGCCCGTTGCGCCGCCCGAGCTGGTTCGCATCGTCAATAAAACCTTAAGGAAAGATCGCGAAGAGCGTTACCAGGTCGTCAAGGAATTGCTAATCGATCTTCGGACGCTGAAACAGGATCTGGAATTTCAGGAGAAGATGGGTTCACGCGCCCCGGCGCCGGCATTACCAACCGCGTCGGCGTCCGTGACGCCAACTGCTTCGACCGGCGAAGTGAGAAGTGCCCTCTCGACCCTTAGCGATTCACTGACCATTGAAATCAGGCGTCACCGGTTCGTTACCGCTTTGGCTGCGGTCGTCTTGCTGGTCGTGCTGACCGCCGGCGCCTACGGACTGTATCGATACTTCCGGCACACGCCGGTTTACTTTCAAGCGACGAAGGTCACGCGCCTTACCAATTCCGGAAAGGTAATCGATGCGACCCTGACTCCTGACGGCCGCTATGTCGTTTACACCCTGAGCGACGCGCGCAAGCAGAGCATCTGGATCAGGCAAGTCAGCACCGCGAACGACAAAGTCATCGTGCCGCCCGACGACGTGGGCGTTTTCGGCATCACCATCTCGCAGGACAATAACGATCTCTATTACGTGGTCAAGAAACAGCTCGATAAGGGCACGCTGTATCGGGTCCCGGTCTTTGGCGGCACGCCCACCAGGATAACTGAATGGCTGGATGGGCCGGTGACCTTGTCACCCGACGGCAAACGCATGGCCTTTGTGCGCGGCAGCTTTCCGGCTGAAGGTGAAAGCGCCTTGGTAGTCGCGAACATCGACGGCAGTGGCGAGAGAGTGCTCGCCAAGCGTAAGCGTCCGCAGGCATTCGTCCCCATCTTCTTCACTGGCCCGTCCTGGTCACCGGACGGTGAATTAATCGCGGCCGCCGTCGCTAACGTGACCGGACCCAGCAAGGCAATCGCCTTCCGCGTCAGCGATGGCCGGGAAACCGATCTCACTCCCGCAGGCCTGCCATTTATCGCGCGCACCCTGTGGCTTCCGGACATGAGCGGTCTGCTCACAATTGGCGGAAATAGCGCGGCTGACAGCCAGGTTTGGTTTGTGCCTTATCCGGCGGGAAGCATGCGGCAAATCACCAACGACCTGGAACAGCATCGCGATCTCGGCTTGTCGGAAAAAGCGGACAAGCTTGTCACCGTCGTGTCGTCAGGCCTGGTCAACGTTTGGGTGGCGCCGAATGGTGAAGCGGAGAAAGCCTCGCAGGTGCCGGTGGGAAATCTGAGTTTCTATGGATCGTATGGTAACACCGTAGCCTGGACGCCAGACGGGCGGGTTGTATTTGGGTCGAATGAAAGCAGCATGCTCGATCTTTGGATTATGGATGCCGACGGAAACAACCGCAGACAATTAACTTCGAACGCCGGGAGGAACCTCGGCCCGGTGGTCTCTTCCGATGGACGTTATATCGTCTTCACCTCGACGCGCGGTGGCGCCGGCGCGGTTTGGCGCATGAACCTTGACGGCAGTAGTCCCCGGCAGTTGAGCCCGGGTAAAGGCGAGGGGTCGCCGACAATTTCTCCTGATGGAAAGTGGGTGCTGTATTCTACGCCCGGCGCCGCCAAACCTACGGTGTGGAAGGTTTCCATCGAGGGCGGCAGTCCGGTCGAACTGACCTCGAGAGTTGCGTTGAATCCCATGGTTTCGCCCGACGGCAAGTTCATCGCATATATTTACGCCGATTCATACGATGCGTTTGCGCCGCCGAATCGGATCGCCATCATTCCCTTTGAAGGCGGCGAGCCCATTAAGACGCTCGCATTTCGTGAAGGCAGTCGAACTCAGACACTCGCGCAATGGTCTCCTGACGGAAAAGCTATCTACTACACGTCGACCCTTAACAACGTCACCAACATCTGGAGCCAGTCAGTCGACGGGAGCGAACCTAAACAGCTTACTCAGTTCAAAGATAGTCTGATGAATGGATTTGCCTGGACGCGCGACGGCAAAACGCTGGTTTGTACCCGGGGAACTTCCACCCGCGACGCCGTCCTGATTAGCGATGTGGGTAAATGAAGTAACGGCGGAAAAGCCACATTCGAAGGAGCGCGGAAGCGCGACAGAGTGATAGCCGCTGGCGAGCGACGCGAGCCTGCGGTAATCGAATAGAGAGATTAATGAGCCTGCGGTGGCAGGCGAAAGACTCTCGACATCACATGCCA
Source organism: Pyrinomonadaceae bacterium (assembly GCA_044870975.1). Classification (GTDB taxonomy): domain Bacteria; phylum Acidobacteriota; class Blastocatellia; order Pyrinomonadales; family Pyrinomonadaceae; genus UBA11740. The sequence goes on along the minus strand of JBIOZK010000119.1, from coordinate 36,222 downwards.
ATCTTCCTAATCACATCGTGCTTGCGACAAAAGAGCCGGCTCCGCTATCACAAATGGATTGCGTCCGCACAGAATTGAATGTGATGACGCCCGACTGGAGTTGACTCTGTCGCCAGCTCCGCAGGCTCGTTCGAATGAATGATCGCTACCCCAGGCTCGTTACACTCGCCAGGGGCTAATATTCTGTCGCGCTTCGCGCTTTAACAGCTCGTTCAAATGGGGCTTTGCTTTCACGGAAGCGCCGTGTGAATATTTCCGGGGCTCTATGCCTCGCACCAAGCTATGCGACGATTGCTGACATCTGCTCTCTTATTGAGCCTACTCGCATCATCCATCGGTGGCACTTGCGCGCGCTTGACCATTGCGAACGGAAACACGGGTAATCAAACAAAAACCGATAAGAAGACTCATAAATTCCGCATTCGCACCATCACCGCCGGCGTCAATCTCGACAGCACCGGCGATCTAAAGACCATCAACTCTGCGATCGAATTCCTTAAGCATGCGCGCAAGAAATTTGAAGACGAAGGCTACGAAATTCAGACCGTCCGGATCGCCACACAACCTTTTTCGCAGTATCTCAACGGCAAGTCGCGCGTAGATGCGATTGCGGATCTCAAAAAGATCGATGACCTGCTCTCAAAGAACAACGTCATTCTCAGCATCGGCCCGGTCATCACCGCCGATCGCCACGACGCCGATTTTCCGTCCTGGGCCGCGCTGCTCGTCAAGCAAACCAATAACATCAGCTTCAGCGTGACCGTCGCCTCCGAACGCGGCGTCCACACTCAGACCGCCCTGACCGCCGCGGAAACGATCGTGGCCCTCAGCAAAGCCGGTTCCGGCGGCGAAGCCAACTTCCGCTTCACGGCCGCCGCCAATTGTCCGCCCGGCCCATTTTTCCCCGTCGCCTACCATCGCGGTCCGATTGGTTTCAGCATCGGCCTGGAAACACCTAACCTGTTGAGGCAGGCATTCGAAGGCGCGAAGGACATCCCCGAGGCGCAGGAAAAATTGTTCAAGCTGCTGGAATCAGAATTTGAGCCCATAGAAAAGATCGCCGAACAAATCTCACGCGCCGAAGACCGAGACTACTTCGGCATCGATGTCTCGCCCGCTCCTGCAAAAGACGCGAGCATCGGCGCCGCCATCGAAGCCCTCTCTCATGCACCCTTCGGCGCTTCGTCGACACTCGCAGCCTGCGCGGCCATCACCGAAGTTTTGAAAGCCCTGCGATTCAAAATCTGCGGCTACTCCGGCCTCATGCTCCCGGTGCTCGAAGACCCCGTCCTGGCCACCCGCGCCGCCGAAGGCCGTTTCACGGTGCGCGAGCTGCTGCTCTACTCAAGTGTCTGCGGTACCGGCCTCGACGTGGTTCCGCTCGCCGGCGACACCTCCGTCAATGAACTCGCGGCGTTGATTCGCGATGTCGGCGCGCTCTCAAGCAAACTCCGCAAGCCGCTATCTGCGCGATTATTTTTGATTCCCGGAAAGAAGGCAGGCGACCACGCCGAATTCAGCAATCCGTTTCTAACCAGTTCAGTGGTGATGAAGTTGGAGTGAGCCGCTACGGGCACACCACCGATACGACCGTGCCCGTGCCCGCGTGTCCCGCGTCCGGACCGTACCCCGGATCGGTCTTCACAATTACTAACTTGTAATTGTTGCCGGATATTGACGAACCCTTTTTGGTGATCGAGCTCGAGACAACCACCGTGATGAACTCAGGCAACTTGCTAGGCGGTCCAGAGCTGCTGCCCGGATCACTCGACCAGGTGCCGCCGCAGCTGGCCGGATTCGTGCTGGTTGAATTGGCAAAGCCTTTAAAGTCAGCGGGCGCGGAGCCGCCACTCAACGAGTTTAGCTTCGCCCATTGGGCGCCCCAGAAAGTGACCTTCTGGCCAACGACCGCGTTTGCGTCGCCAATCACAAAGTTACCGGCTGGTGCCGAAACAGCGGTGATCATAAAAGTTGCCGATCCCGAACTGCCGACGTGGTTTTTATCACCTGCATAACTTGCGCTCGCCGTCGCGGTGCCCGGGAATACGTTATTAGCGTAGCTTACCGTGAGCGTCACATTGAGACCGCCCGCTCCAGTCGCAGCCGCGCTGCAAGGCGTCAAGGGTTGCCCGATCGCACTCACACTGGCCGGACAATTGACCGAGGTAGCTGACGCAGCTCTTGCGATCGTGAAGTCTTTGGCGTCGCTGCTCGCAGAGTGATTCGTATCTCCGCCAAAGTTCGCGCTTGCCCGGTATTCGCCGGCATCAGTCGGAGCCACGTTGGACGGGCCGTAATTCGTGCCATTGCGACCGGAATAAGTAACAGCGACTGCTTGCGAAAGCCCGATGCCGCTTACCGATGCCGAACCGCCGTGCGCATTGCCATCGTAAGTCGCATCTGCGACGTTAACGGCTGTAGTCGATGAGGCTTGGCTGATCACATCATCGACCGTCCCACTGGCATCGTTGTAGTTTCCACTGATGTCCGTGAACGTCCATGGATCACCGGGATAGTTGCCCGCGTCGGTGTGCGTTGTGCCACTTAGATTCAGGCCGCCCAACGCTTCGTTGTTGACGCCCTTCGCGCTGCCACCCGCCGTGTGGGAACTGCCATCGAATGGAAGGTTGTATGACGTGACGGCAATGGTCGCGTCGGCCTTATCCACGGTCAGAGAGTTCGTGCCCGCGCTATTCAGGTAAGGAGCATCGCCCGCGAACGACGCACTGACGCCATTGGGATAGTTCCCCGCATTCAATCCGCCGAGACTAATGTTTGACACCGAGGCCACGCCGGCCGCATCGGTGATGGCGCTGCCGGCATTCGCACCGTTGAGCGTGAAGCTTACCGTTTTTCCGCTCAAAGGTGAGGCGCCGTCAGTCAAAGTAGCTGACAGATTCACGACTCCACCGTAAGGTCCCGTCGCTGCAATAACTGTGAGCGTGGTCGGCACACTGTTACTGAAACACACTGTTACGTCAGCAAGTGTCGGCGTGGAAGTGATCACAGTGGTGGCAAGAGATGCGCGATATTTCAGATACCGCATGCCGTTGAATTGCGCGAGCGAAGCTCCGCTCGTGGTAAAGAAGGTTGCCGCAGTGCTGTCCGGTCCCACGAAAGTGAATGGACCGCCCGGGCTGTTACTGGCGCCCACCTGAAACTGCAGGCTGGTGCCGGCGGGCAGCGATGCGTTCCATGACAGACTGGTCCACGATACGGCGCCGCCGCTGTGCGGGTTCGCGTCCATTAACCCGGAAGTAAAGGTCCCCGCGGAAACGAAGCCTGCTTTCATGAAAGTCTTGAACCCGAGATCCCGAGCGCTGGTTCCCGGACCCCACGAACCTCCGGCATTCGCCGAAGCGACCCAGCGTCCGTTGGCATAAATGTTAGAGCCACTGATCTGATACGCATAAGTTCCCACGGACGGGTTTGCTTGCGGCCGGACGATCAGGGCGTACCTGGTGCCCGCAGTTAAGTTCGGCGCCGTTGTGAAGTCAGCTCCCCGGAATCCACCCACGCTACTCGAAAAACCTGGGATGGTGGCGCTGGCCAGGTCGGGTCCGGTGGGTAAGTCCCCGCTGGTCGCCCTAATTGAAACCGTGAGATCAGGCGTCGTGCCTGTGCAACCCGAGCAGAAAAGAAAGAGTTCCGCACGCGCCAGCTGTCCGCTAACCGCGGGTTGAAATGTCTGGCCGACCCAGACGTTGGCATTGATGGCGAAGTTGGTGGCGCTCACCGAAAGATTTTGCTGATCGAAGTTCGCCGCCGTGCTGGCCAGAATGACGTCGCCGGGACTGCTGTTCAGATCGACTGAGTTCCCCACGCCGCGCTGAAAATCGAGCTGGGATGTATCAGTCAAACAGCCGGCATCCGGAGACGGAGTCAGCACAAAGTTCTGGTTCGTAATCGCACCCGCAGCCACAACAATCGCATTGACCGGGTTCGAGGTGTAACCGGCCAACGTCGCGGACGCGCTCGGATAAGTGCCCGCGGCTAAATCGGTGAATGAATAGAATCCGCTGCCGTCAGTAATCGCTTGTCTGCTGCCTAGCGAAACAGTGACACCGGAAATTGGAACTCCGCCTGAACTGGAAATCACCGTGCCCTGGAGTGTGCCAGTGCCCACGGTCAAACATTGCGGCAAAGTAAATGATCCAATGCGCGTGTGGTAATTGATGCCGTCGGCCTGGTAGTACATGTTCGTGTACCAGAAGGTGCAGCCGTCGGGATCCAAAGTCATCGCGCTGTAATCACCCCAACTCGTGCAACGCGCTCCTTCACAATTTCCAGTCTGCGTGCCGGCGCCTTGAATCAGGACTTGTTCGGTCTGACTAAAAGTATTGAGGGGATCGGTTGACAGACGGCCCGCATACTTGATCGCCGGTTTAGTACTGCTGCTGGAAGTGCTGTATCCGAGGGCCATGTTCCCGGCCCGATCGACCGCCAGGCTTGACATGAACCGGTGCATCACGTCGGCGCCGTCAGGATCAAACGTCGCGGCTTGCGTCGCATTGGTCCCCACCACACCACCGGTCACAGGAATCTGATAAAAGCGCGGCGCCGCAAATCCGTTATTGTCGCCGCGGCGAACCGTATGCGTCGCCCAGAGCGATTCAACTCCACCGAGGCTGGTGTACTGGTTCTGCATCATCGCGCGGATGCCCGCCACGTCCAGATCGTTTCCACCCAGCGATGGGGCAGCTGCGGGAGCCGCACTCGGCCGACTGCTTCCGGCCATTGATTTAGTCGGGCCCGTGAAAGTGGACAACGAAACGTGGTCCCAATCAACGTGGAATTTATAGACGCCGACGCCATCCACGAATTGCGACGTAGACAGAAATAGATTTGGCGTACCGGCAGGCGGCGTTCCCGTCTGGAGCCGCGCGTTGCTCGGCAACAAAGTGAAGTCAGCCGCGGGCGCGTCAAACGAAATTGCCTGCACCGTGGCGGCACCGGCGTACATCTGAGATTTGTTCAGCGCCCACACGCGCGGGTTTTGATACGCGCCGCCGGCGGGAAATCCGTAAAGGTTCGCGGACATGTAAATGCCGTCCGGCCAGATGCCAAACTTCGGATACGTGTTGAGGAAGTCGGTGAGATGGAGCGAATAGAAGTTCCATCCGCCTGTGATCGGATCACTACTCTTCGAAACGGCAATGCACTGGTAGGCGCCCGGAGGATTCGCCACATTTCCGCCGTTGAGTTGAAACGCATAGTCGGTAATGACCCAACGATCCTCGAAGGTGTCATACAGAACTACGGGCTCTCCCATGTTGTTCGTGTCACACAGATTGCCGAACTGGCCCTGACTCATGAATGAGTTGAGACCAAAGACTGCGACCAAATTGCCATTGCTCTTATCGAAGATCCCGATTGAAGTATTGATGGCTTGAAAATAATAGTTCGGCCCGGCGTCTCCGTTCGCTGAAGGTGGATGCCCTGATCCAAGAGTAGAATCCAACCCCTCGAAACTTGCGTTAGGTGGAGGCGCAGGTGCGTTGAGCGCGCTGGTCAGGACACTCGCAACTTGCTCGTTTGCACTTTCAGAAAACAGACTCGCGCTTCTCTGCTCCTGGCTCTTGCCGCTTTGTTCTTTGTTTGAATTCGACTGCGGCTCCTGGTGGTTGAGGCGCTCGAACCTGGCCGACTTGATTTTAGGTAAGCCGCGCACATCGCCTTCAAAGGGACGGCCACGTTTTATCTTCCATTCTCGTGGCTGGTTTGGCGGTCGCGTGCGGCGGGCTCCTTGTGGATCCACGGGCTGCTCCCACCCATCATCGCCGGCGGCCAAGTGATGACGAGACGCGGCTCGCGACGCGTTCGTCAACGCCAGCGTTACCGCCGCGACGATCGCCAAAACGAGCGACAGTACGATGATTGGTTTCGCTTTACGAAATCGAGCTGAAGCGACACGAGTGTTGGAACCGGACTTGGGTTTCATCGGGTAAACCTTTCCGCGCGTTGGTTAGCGGGCTGTCTTAAAGACAGTTCGCTCGCTTGCGCAGCATCCTGCTCCGGCGCCGCACCGTTCCCGGAGAAACCTTAAATTTCGGTGGATTTTGTTCGAGAAATGGCTAGGATGGCCTGGTCGCCTTGTTCTCGGCTAACTTTGAATTAGCAAAAGGGGCACTTTCAACATAAGACATCGGTCGGGGCCCCGTCAATAAGAAAGAAATTGGAAGATTACCAGGTGAGATCCTGAAAATGCCGGTCTAGGGAAAACGCTTCCGGTACTCGTCGGAATTGATGAAGGCCTTCACCATTTCCGCGCCGACGTAGTCTCCGTTGAATTGGTTCATCTTCGCCAGCCAGAATTGAAAGCCGGCTGCGTCGGGATCGCGGCGGAGGTAGCCGAAATACTCCATCGTCACAAACGATTCGTTGAAGACTTTGCGATCGAAGGCGGCGTTTTCGATTATGCGACGGAGGACGGTGATGCGCGTCGGACAGCCGACGCTGAAGTTGCAATGATCGAGGCCGTTGATTAAGTCATCACGTTCGCTGGTCGTCGGGGTGATGCCTTCCGTTTCGAAGAGCTTGTCCACGTATTGCGCGCTGGTGAGACCGGCGTAGCGCGCCTGGAACTCGGGCCGGTTGAAAAAGTTCATCGTGTAAATGTCTTTGTTACTGCTAAGCCTGATGGCCCAGCTATCGTCGCCGGCAGCAACGACGTTCTTGCCAAGCTCGGCCGCTTCGGGAACGAATTCAGCAAACGTCGGGCGACGTCCGAGCGCCCCGCGGTACATGCGATAAAGGTAGGAACCAGTTTCGTGGAACTCGATCGAGACGACGAACGCCGCGCTGACATTGATGCGCTTCACTTCAATACACTGCGCGTCCATGCCGCAACGCATTAACTCGTTCGTCCAGAAGGCGAAACCGCTGCCGTCAGGATCGCGCGACAGGAAATCTCGATAATGCTGGGTGACGAAAAAGCATGGGCCGTCAATCTGTTGTGACGCGGGCGGCGCAGCCGTAATTGTAAATTCAATCTGCTTGAGCGGCGTGTCCCATGACTTGAAGATCAGGGTGTAGGTGCCCGGTTCGAGGGTGCCGATGTCAAAGTTCTTATTAAAAGGGACCAGGGCCTGGGCGCGGCCGCCGGTGAACTCCTCGACGCGTGCATCGAGCGAAATCGTGTTGCCGTTGCGAACCACTACCGGTGTCTGCGTCACGCGAAAGCCGCTGTCAGAAAAAATCCAGCGCGCGTTGACGGTAGTTTGACCGGCGCAACTGAACACGGCGAGCTGCGCCGGCACGACGCGCTCGGGCCGAGCGTGGATCCACGTATCGCCTTGCGCAAAAATCGGCGCACAGACGGCAACCAACATTGAGATTAATAGTGCACTTTTCTTTATTGAGAATAGGGGAATCATGACGACAACCTCACAAAATCCGTTGGGAAGAAGGGCCGGGAGCACATTTTGACATAGGGTGAAGCTATTGAGCAAAAGCTGCAACGCAATGGCGCTTAATGAGGCTCTCCGTGACCTTCGATCTGTTACTCTTTGGACATGTCTGAGCCATTACTTGAGCTGGACGAACATCCCACCTCGGAAGCTTTCCGCATCATTTTGGACGGCGTGCGCGCCTTCAATCGCGTGCAGACTGGAAACGAAAGTCCGCGACCAGTTGCATACTTTCTGCGCGGTGACGGCGGGGAAATTGTTGGCGGAGTGCAAGGAAGCCTGTGGGGCCGTTCAATGCATATCGACGCTCTGTGGATGAATGATGCATACCGCGGCCAGGGGTTTGGCTCACGATTGATGAAAGCAATCGAAGCCTACGCGGCCGCACACGATCATTTGCTGGTGTATCTCGAAACCACCAGCTTTCAAGCGCTACCGTTTTACCGAGGATTGGGTTACCAAGTCTTCGGTGAACTTGCGGAAATCAGCAAAGGCGAGACTTTGTTCTTTCTAAAGAAGGAACTGTCGCGTTAAGGATCGCGGTGCTCACACGTTGTTGAGGATTGACAGCGCCGTTCCCTCGAAAATTTTCTGTTTCTCTTCTTCCCCAACATCCAGGTTCTCAATTGACGACACCGCGCGATCGATCGAGCCGAGCAGGTGCGGATAGTCGCTGCCCATGACCATTCGATCGCTGCCAATCATATTCCGCACCATCATGAGCATGTGCGGATTGAAGTTGACGGTGTCGTAGTAGAGCCGCCTGAGATACACGCTCGGCAGTTCATCAATCTTCGCCTGGCACTCGACGAAATCGCGGTAGCCGTTATCCAGGCGTTCCATCAGATAAGGCACCGCGCCGCCGAGATGACCGACTATCCAACGAATGTCAGGAAAATCCTTGAACATTCCGTCATAACACATGCGCGCGACGGCCAGGGTCGTATCGAACATGAACCCGACAATGGGGCCGAGGACATATTCACGAAACGGATCGCTGTTCGCCGGCATCATCGGGTGCAGCAGGATGCAGAGCTTCATCCGATTCGCTTCTTCAAAGAATGGCCGGTACTGGGGCGAGGTCAAAGGTTTCCCGCCAATGTTGCTCAGGAGAATCACGCCGTTCATCTTCAGTTCGTTAATCGCGCGATGCAGCTCTTTCAGCGTGGCGTCGGGATCGTCCATGGGAATCGAGGCGAAGCCTTTGAACCGGGCCGGGTGTTGTGCAATCAATTCCGCGTAAGCGTCATTGACCATCCGGGCAATCTGAGGCTGATGTGCAGCGTCAGCAAAGAAAACGTTGGGGGTGGATAGCGACACGACTTCGACATCGATCCCGACTCGATCCATGTCCTCGAGACGTTTGCCGACATCGGTCATCGGCGGCGTTATGCCGAAGAAGCGCGCGCCGCGATAGGTGATGATGGTTTGGCCCGACGGACTATGGCCGAAAGAGAAGTCTGAAGGGAGATCACGGATTGTTTCGAAATAGGTTGGCGGATAATAGTGCGTGTGAAGATCAAACTTGCGGGGCACGGTTTGTTTCTCGGCGATCTCTTAGCCGTTAAGTTCCAAGCTTTCGATAACTTCTTCGAGCGCGATAGTCGGAGCGTTCTGCTCCACGCGTTTGGCAGCCCGTAACTCATTCAGATCATCAGCGTCAGCCAGCGCTTCCTGAATTGCCGTAAACTCGTCATAAGGCAAGAGCACAAACTGCTTCTCACCGTCTTTGGTCACGATTTGTGGGTGCAATTCGATCATATGGTGGTTAAGAGTACGCATCCTTTCGATGGCGCACTCGATAGATTATCACTTTATTGCCTTCGATTTCGAACAAGACCCGATAGTCACCGACGCGAAGCCGGAACTCAGGAGTAGCATTCGTCAGTCGCTTTACGTCGCCAGCCAAGTTGTCCTCTAAGGCGGTGAGTTTGTCGATGATTCGCTTGAGTGCAGCTTTGTCGATCAGCTTCAGGTCGCGAATTGCGCGAGGTTTCAATTCGACCTCGTAGATCATGTTTTAGCGGCTACTGATTAATTACCATTCCGTTTGACATCATCCGCCCGCCAAAGAACGGTTGATTGATGTTTGGCTTGCCCTTGAGGGTGGTCTGCACTAAATCAATTTCCATCATGATACGCATCTCGGGACGCCCGATTTGATCGGCCAAGGCGCGCGCGCGATCGAAATCGATGCGACCGAGGCTGGCCAAGATGGTGTCCAGCGACATTATCAGGCTCGAGAGCGAGTTGCCGCCCTGCATCACCCATTCGCCGTCTTTCAAATAACGGTAATCGATGCCATCCAGCACGACCGCCGCAGAGACGAACTCATTGAGTCGACTCACTAAAGGTTGCAGCATGCCAAAGGCTTGCTCGGGATCGAGACGCAGATACATCCTCAGAATGGCAAACTGAGCGTTCAACTCCGCAGCTGACTGAGGTGTTGAGGCCAGCACCGACTTTGCTTCGCTCAAAAGATCCAGGGCGGCTTTCTTGTCGTTGCCCGCAACGCCCAACGCGGATTGCAAAAGAATGTCGACTTTTCGGGTAACTGTCTTGGCGTTTTCCGCGAGGCGCCGCGCTTCAACTACGCGGTTGTTGCCTTCGGCCGACCGGGCCGCCTGGTTATCGAGTTGATCCATGACCTGGCGACGTTGGACCGGGTCGGCAATCTTCTCCGCGATCTCCTTTGCCCGCGCGGTGTCGCCAGTGCTCACCGCCTTCCACGCTGCATTTTGATAAAGCAGGTTTTGAAAAGCCGGGGGCGACTTGGGAACCAGCGCCAGGATGTCGTCGACGGTGCCTTTCTCGCTGACGCGGCGTAGTTCCTGATATAGCTGCGCATTGGGATCGATGGTCTTCTCGACCCCGCGCGACCAGTCTCGCAATTCCTGAGCGCGCGCCGGCGCGTACTTCTCAACCAGCGGCATGATGCGCTCAATCTGGTAATACATGTTCTGTGCACTGTTGATGCCCTGTTGCGTCTGCCGGTTCATGCCCATCAGGTAGCCCAGCATCGACGTCAACAAATCACGATAGGCATCTTCATCGGCCTGCGGCGGCTGAAACACATTCAGCAAGCTCCAGGCGTGGCTGGCGAGCTCCGGATTGCGACTAACATTGTCGTCTTTGATCCTGCCCACAACTTCCTGATACAGCGTCTGCGCAGATTTCGCGTCCTGCTTATACAGCGTCGGCAGAAACGAGACGATGTTGCCTGATACTCCGCGCGACAGACTTGAGCGCGCGAGCTTCAACGCGGTTTCCGGACTCTTCGCAACCATTACGTTGGCCAGAGAAATCTCGAGGTTGGCTTCGCTGTCGGCAGTGAAGTTTCCGGAATAGCGAGTGCGGTTGTCGCCCTGAAAGCGAGTCTGGTTGAGCGCGGCGATCGCGAGGTCGCCGTCGTGCGACGCGAGACGCATCAGCAATTCCTGCCGCAGTTGATAGATGCGACTCATTTCGTTGTAAACGTTCGGGTCGCCGTAATCGAGTTCAGCGATGTCATTCGCCATTTGACTGACCGCGGCATTGAACAACGTCCGCGCCCGCTTTTCATCTCTCGCCCAAAGTAGATCTGCGACTTGTGTCTGGGCGCGAATGCGGTTGGCAGAGGCGTGGAGATTCAGCACCTGCTCCGACAGCGTCTCGACCAGGTCCAGCGCCTTCCGCTCAGTTTCCGGATCAAGCTTCGGAGGCTGCTCCGCGCCTGCGGGCGGTGGCGGCGAGATGTTATTGATTGGCGAGACCAGTACCTGGCCGTAGCCGATGCCGCACAGGCAAAACCAGAGCGCGGTCAGGAGGAGTAGGCTGGGACGAAGCATGGTGAACTTCCTTTCGTGACTTGTAGCGCAAGCTGTCAGCTTGCGTTGTCGGATCGCAAACTAACAGTCTGCGTTACCAGGTCTGCTTCCGAATATGTCGCACCTGAGTTGGGCGCCGATTATACCCTGCTGGCTAAATGACGATGCTTTGAATCTGAATTCCGGGCGCACGTTTCCCCGGCGCAACAGATTTTATGGACTATTTGACGCCGCGCTTTGAGTATTGTTCCGTAAATCACTAGACTTAATTCGATGCCTGACGCCCAGATTCGACGGATTCTCGACAGTGTGCTCGATGGCCAACGCCTGAGCGTGGAAGACTGCGCAACTTTGCTCGAATCTTACGACGTGGCCGCGATCGGCGATGCCGCTGACCAGATTCGCCAACGTCGCCATCCCGGCGACGTCGTAACCTATATCATCGATCGGAATATCAACTACACGAATGTCTGCAATGTCGTCTGCACGTTCTGCGCGTTCTATCGCCGGCCGGGCGCGCCAGATACCTACGTGCAGCCGATCGAGGCAATTTGCGAAAAGATCGACGAGACGATCGCACTGGGCGGCACCGGCGTGCTGATGCAGGGCGGGCTGCATCCCGACTTCGGCATTGAATGGTATGAGGATCTCCTGCGCACCTTGAGCGCAAAGTACCCGGGCTTTCAATTGCACTGCTTCTCGCCACCGGAGATTCACAACATCCATCTGATTTCTGGTCTTGATTACGTGGGCGTCATGCAGCGCCTGAAAGACGCCGGTCTTTATAGTTTGCCGGGCGGCGGCGCGGAAATTCTGGACGATGAGGTTCGCAAGCGGGTAGCGACGAAATGCACGACTGATGAATGGCTCGACGTGATGAGGGCCGTGCACAAAGTCGGCTTGCGTTCATCAGCTACGATGATGTTTGGAATTGGCGATAAGCTCGAACATCGCGTCAATCATTTGAGACGCATTCGCGATCTGCAAGACGAGACCGGCGGCTTCTTTGCTTTCATTCCCTGGACGTTCCAACGCGAGAACACCGCGCTGGGTCGCAAGATCAAAACCGAGCCAACCGGCATTGATTATCTGAAGATGCTTTCGGTGTCGCGTCTCTTCATGGACAACATCGACAACATCCAGTCGTCATGGTTAACGCAGGGACTAAGACTGGGTCAGGTTGCGCTCCGAATGGGCGCCAACGACATGGGCTCGATCATGATCGAAGAAAACGTGGTGTCCGCAGCGGGAGCGCACAATCGCGCCAGCGAAGAGTTGTTGCGTTATTTGATAAGCGAGGCCGGATTCATTCCACAGCAGCGGGACATTCTTTATCAACCTGTAAACCGCGAGGCGCGGCCAGAGCCGGCCGCAGTGGCGGCGCTAAGCTGATTTCTTTCGTCGCCTCTTCTCACCCAGGTCCGCCAATTTCCCTAACCGGTCAGGTTTGGCTTCTTCGTCCCGAGCCACCAGCACCGGTTCCAACTTCGCGCCCTTCTTTAACAAGTCGGTTCCTTCCGCCGTCGGCTTGACCTTCGCCAGCAAAACGCGCGCGACCCGTTTGGGCATCAACATGGGCGCAATCGTCGCGGCTGATTCGGCCAGTTGCACAATGTCGCCGCCGCCGCGCCAGTGCTCGCGCACGACCATGTCATCTGTCCGATCGATCAGCCGTAAGACGGTCAGGGCAATCAAAAACATATCGTCGACCTGGCCGACAAAGGGAATCATGTCGGGAAGAAAATCGAACGGCACCACCGCATAGATTACGGCGGCCGCGAACAACACGCGTTCGCTCCGGGGCACGCGCTTATCGACCATGAGCTTCAGACACAGAATCACCAGGTTCGGAAGGAACATCAAAAGGTTCTTCATCCGGCTCTTTACTTCGCTTTTGCGCATCGATTTACCGCCTTTCCTGGGAGAGTGCCATTGCATATAACGAATACCAGACCTGCACAGGTTCACGCAAAGGGAGCGGCGACCGTTGAGAGAAGCTGTCCCTGACGGTCGGACTACTGCCCCGTCTCTCGTCTACTTAACTTTCTTCGCCGGCATCTTCTGTCCATTCTGGTTGAGGATCAAACCGGTCACTTTACCGGCGTCATCCGTTACGAAACTAACCTGCGCGTTAACTTCCTTCACCGAAAACATGTTCTCAGCCGTGGGCACCAGCTCGAACTTTGACTGGCCCGTCGCGACGCCCATTAGTTTGCCACCTTCATTGGTGATGGTAATAGCGAATCCCGGCTGCAACTCGTATTCGCCTACGTACGAATCGTAGACTTTGGGATCGACCTTAACGTCCTTCTGTTCGCCGCTTAGCTGAGCCAGCTTGGCAGTCGCATTGCTGTTCTTCGGATCGAGTTCGAGCGTCTTCTTGTAATTCGCGATCGCCAAATCTTTGTTGCCGTTTGTCATGTAAGCTTCGCCCAGGCTGTCGTAGGCGTTGGCGGATTGCGGGAACATTTCCACGTTCAATTTGAAGATTTCTACCGCATCGGCAACTTTCTTAGCTTGCAGCAGCTGGTAACCCAGCCGGTTCAATTCCGTTTCGCTAAAGTCATATTCGGCTGCGGTCGTACCCGCTTTCAATGCGCGATATTCCCTGATGGCTGAGGCCACGTCCTTCCCCTGAATCGAATTCATCAGTGCCGTCGCGATCGATCGCCTGGGCAAGTCGTACGGCTGATCGTAAAGCACGCTCATGATTCCCTGGACCATCTTGTTCAGATACTGGCCGTGCTCGGCGTTGTCGAGCAAAACAATCGTGCGCTTGTCATTCACCATCCGAACAATCAGGGTGTTGAACCCATTGATGCCGCCACTGTGTTGAATGACCGGCACGACCAGCTTGGTGGGCGGCGCAAGCGTCGCCTTGGTCATCACAAAGCCGTAGCCGTAGTTACTCAGGTTGGGCTTGAACATCAGCTCTTTGGATTTCGCGGAAAGAATTTTGTCGCCGTACAGGGCCTGATCCCACAGGTAGAGATCTTCGATGGTTGAATAAAGCGAACCGGCCGCATAAGGGATGCTCATGTCCAGATACGGCGCCGTTTCATAGCCGTGTGGAGTGTTCGTGTAGCCGGTGGCTCGCTTGTTGATGATCGTGTTCCAATGATCGTAGCCGCTGTTCTTCATGCCCACTGGATCGAAAATGTTTTCCTTTAGCACCTGCTCGTAACGCTTGCCCGTGACTTTCTCGATGATTGCTCCTAAAAGGAAATAGCCGGAATTGTCATAAACGAACTTGGTGCCCGGTTCGAATTCGAGATCGCCACTAGCATACTTCTTGATGAAGTCGTCCACCGTAAAGGGATTGCGACTGACGTTCTGGAAGAATCCGGGGAGCGACGTGTAGCTGGGAATGCCGGAGGTGTGACTGAGCAAATTGTGAATCGTGACTTTGGCGCCGGTGTCCTTCCGATAATCGGGCAAATAATCGATCAACTTGCCGTCGAGCTTGATCTTCCCTTGTTCAACCAACTGAAGAATTACAGCCGCGGTGAATTGCTTGGTGATTGAACCAAGCCGAAACCTGGTGTCCGGCGCGTTCGGAATGTTCCATTCCATGTTGGCCATACCGACGCCTTTTTGGTAAATGATCTTACCGTTATCAACCACCAGCGCCGACCCATTGAACTGGCCATACTTATGATGAAGCGAAATCAGTTGATCGATTTTGGTCGCCTTGTCCTGGGCGAGGACGGCCGAATGAAAAGCGAGGGTGGCGAACAGCGCGAACGCGAAGAGGATTCTGTGACGGTTTACTGAGACTTTCATGCTTAAGGCTCCTAAATATTTGATTATTTGCGGCTGACCGAAGTGTGGCGAAGTATATCGCAAGTAGCTTGATACGCGCCCGCATCATAACTTGTTCCGAAGCGTGGGCTCGGTTAGACTCCGCAACGAAAAGTTACCCTGCCGACATGTCCATACTTGACCAAATCCGTCAGCGTGCCGCTTCGCAAACACAGCATATCGTCCTTCCGGAAGGCGAAGATCCGCGGACCGTGGTCGCGGCTAGCATGGCGACCCAGCAAAGACTCGCGCGCATTACCGTCCTGGGCGACGAACAGAAAGTTCGCGAAGGCGCACGCCAGGCGGGAGCCGATCTCAACGGTGTGGAGTTAATCGATCATGTTCGCGCCAACGATTTCGACAAGATGGTCTCGATGCTTTACGACGCGCGGCGTGCAAAGGGCATGACCCTCGATGAAGCCCGCACCGCGCTGCGCGATCCGCTGTACTACGGCAACTTGATGGTGCGCGCCGGCCGCGCCGACGGGTCGGTCGCGGGCGCCACCAACACGACCTCGCATACCGTGCGCGTGGCGCTGCATTGCATCGGTGTCCGTCAGGGATTCAAAATCGTTTCCAGTTTCTTCTTGATGGCGCTGCGCGATCCAAGCTTTGGCGAGAACGGCGCGATGATCTATGCAGATTGTGGCGTGGTGATTGAACCAGGCGCGGCCGAGCTGGCCGAGATCGCGATCGCCTCTGCTGATTCATGCCGGGCGTTGCTCGGCGCCGAACCTCGGGTGGCGATGCTGTCATTCTCAACAAAAGGCAGTGCCAAGCATCGCCTGATCGACAAAGTCGTCGAAGCTACCAAGACAGTCCGCGCCCGCGCCCCCGAACTGGAGATCGACGGTGAGTTGCAAGCCGACGCCGCCCTGCTTCCGAAGATTGCCGAATCGAAAGCACCCGGTTCACCGATTGGCGGGCGGGCGAACGTTCTGATCTTTCCAGACCTCCAAGCCGGAAACATTGCTTATAAATTGACGGAACGGCTGGCCGGCGCCACGGCAATCGGCCCGATTTTACAGGGACTCGATCGACCCGCAAACGATCTCTCGCGCGGCTGCAAGGCTGAGGATATTGTCGACGCCATCGCAATTACCGCGGTGCAGGCCCAGGCCCGAAAAGCCGCCGGTTAGTTTCGCCTTCTGGGCAACGGTACGGTACTGTCGCCGGCATCAAACTCGCGATCATTCAATTCCCTTAAGAACGGAGCAGTTCGCGTGCGCGCAGCGTTTCTCATCGTCGCGTTCCTTTCGCTTTCAGCGACATTAAATGCACAGAGCGGCATGCGTCCGGCGCCGTCTCCAACACCTAAAACCGAAGATCAGGAACCGGTGCGCATCTTCACCGAAGAGGTGCGTCTGCAGGTGGCGGCCACGGACACTTACGGCCACTACGATCCGACCTTGACCGTCGATGACGTGCTGGTGATTGAAGACGGTCAGCAACAGCAAATCAAAAGCATTCAGCATTTGCCGACCAATGTTCTGCTCGTGCTCGATGTTGGAAACCAGTTGGGTTTGAAGAATGCCAATGTGACGCGTGACGTCGCGCTGCGTGTCATCAATAACCTTTTCAAGGGAACGCGCTACGCGGTCATGCAGTTCGCGATGAAGCCTGAACTGATCCAGCCGTGGACCATTGACAAGAGCAATATCGAAAAAGTCTTGCGGACCAAAATATCGTCAGGAAAGAGTAGCCGGCTCGCTGACGCTTTGACTGCGGCCGCGGATCAATTTAAGGACACGCCGGCAGGCACGCGGCACATCGTGATTATTAGCGACGGTGTCGATACACCGGGTGGCAAGACCACGATCTCAACCGCGATGAAGCAGTTGAATTCAGTGCAGGCCAGCGTGCACATCCTCAGTTACACCGTGCTTGAACGGCAGGTCTTACAGGCGAAAACCAGGGTCGTCAGCGGCGGCGACGGTGTGCAACGAGACGGCCAGCCCGGGGGTAATCCGGTGGCCAACGGCGACCCGACACTGCCACCCGGAACGACCCGCACCCCGAGTTTCAAGATCGGATCGATCGACACCGACGTGGCTATGCGTCGCAAACGAAAGGAATATGAGCGGGCGACGCGTGACAGCGAAAAACAGCTTGCGGAAATTGCTGATGAAAGTGGCGGGAGAATGTTTCTGCCGGCTAATTCCAGTGAGCTAAACGAACAGGCCGCCAACATTGCGCGCGACATAGGATCGCAGTACGTCCTCACGTATCGACCGACACGTCCGCTGTCTCAAGCAAAACCGGGTGAATATCGAAAAGTTGAAGTTGCGTCGCGGCGGGTAGGTCTCTATCTGAGAACTCGGCGAGGGTACGTGGTACCTAACAATTTTTAGAGATGAGAAATTTAGCTCGCCGGCGCATTTAGCTGCGATGCCACCGTCGGGCCCGACACCGAATCCCAATCAGCGTCAGCAGGTTTTGGCATCAATGAACGGCGGCGTAACTCGTCCCAATCTTCCTGCGGGACGCGATGGAAGGCCTCGACCACCCTGGGGTCGAACTGGCGGCCGCTCCACTCATTCAATTCAGCCGCGGCAGCTTCATAAGAGCGGCCCTTACGATAGACGCGGTCACTGGTGATCGCGTCGAAAGCATCCGCCACAGAGAAGATGCGGGCACAGATATCAATATCGTCGCCGACCAAACCCAGCGGATAACCCGAACCGTCCCACTTCTCGTGATGCTGCGCGACCACGCGCGCGGCGCCTTTCAGGAACTTAATGCCGCGAAGAATTTGCTGGCCGTGAATCGGATGCTCGCGCATGAGAATCCATTCTTCGTCGGTTAGCTTTGCGGGTTTCCGTAGAATTGCATCGGGCACGCCAATCTTGCCGATGTCGTGCAGCAAGGAACCGAATTCCAGCGCCTTCATTTCCTGGGGACTCAATCCGTATTCACGGCCAAGTCGTAAACTAAAGGTGACGACACGCTCCGAATGGCCATGCGTTTCCGCATCGCGTGTTTCGAGTGCAGCCGTCAGCGCCTTCAGGGTTGAACGGTATGCATTCTCGAGCGAGCCAAGCGCCTCATCGAGCTCGGCAGTGCGCTGGGCCACGAGTTCTTCCAACTGTGTCTCATAAAGACGCTTCGCGACAATCAGTTCGTAATGATTCAAAGCGCGCGAAACCGCAGCTTCCGCCTGACGCAGATCGAAAGGCTTCATCAAGTAGTCGAACGCGCCCAGGCGAAGTGCATTGATGGCGCTCTCAATGGTTTGCATGCCGCTAATCATCACGATCACCGTGTCAGGCGAGATGGCTTTTACGTGGGGGATCATCTCCAGACCACTCATGCCACTCATCGTGATGTCGCTGATTACCAATTGGTAATCGCTATTGCGCAAGTTTTCCAGAGCAGTTTCAGCCGACGGCGCCTCGGTGCATTCGTACGAATCGCACAACAAGTCATTCAGGACGCCGCGAACTTCCGCTTCGTCATCGACAATTAACAGACGTGGCTTCGGGGTTTTGTCGCTCATATGCCTAAGTATCCGAGGGAACGAGACTGAAGGGTGAGGGAACCAGACAGGAACTGAACCGGTTTCCACCGGCTGAAGCATTGTACAACGCTGCCACAGAAATGGCAAACATTCTTTTGCTGAGTTATTTTCGCGAAAAACCTTTGGCTTTTCTGTGGGTTTCTGCGAGGAAGGCTAAGCCGCAAGCGCGTTTGACCGGATTGCTTGGGCTCAATTAAGATGGCCTCCGCGCCAAACCATCCTGCCGGAGTGGCGAAATTGGTATACGCACCAGACTCAAAATCTGGCGAGGTTCACTCCTCATGAGAGTTCGAGTCTCTCCTCCGGCACCAAAGACTTTCAGATCGCCGAAATGAAAAAGGCTGAACGCCGCAAGGGTTCAGCCTTTTCCAGTTTGAGTTCAATTCACTTACTTGAGATGTGAATCGACTGGGCCTGATGGACTGCCAGGCGGTGAATCGGGATCCGCTACCGCCTGGCCGGCTGGCGAAATGCCATGCGACTTGATCTCGTGTTCCGTGTGATGTGCCATCACGCTATGACGTCGTCCATAGAAGAAGTAAATCAACAGGCCGAGGATCAGCCACCCGATCAACCGGTACCAGTTCTCAGCGGGTAACGAGAACATCAAGAGCAGACAGGTCGCGATTCCCAGGATGGGAACCAACGGCACCAAGGGCGCACGAAACGGCCGGTTGGCGTCAGGATTTGTCTTGCGCATGACGATGACCGCGCCGCAGACAATCACGAAAGCGAATAAAGTGCCGATGCTCGTCATTTCCGCCAAAAGGCTCAGCGGCAGGAATCCCGCCATGGCGGCGACGAAGATGCCGGTCAGGATTGTTGACTTCCACGGTGTACGCCACTTCGGATGAACGTCACCGAAGAACCCGTTCGGGACAAGTCCATCACGACCGAGTGCCAGCATCACGCGCGGCTGACTTAACATCATCACCAGCAGCACGGAAGTGATTCCGGTCATCGCACCGGCGGCCACGAGGTATTGCATCCAGGTCATCCCGGCGCGTTTGAAGGCCTCGACGACTGGCGCGTTGATGTCGATCTTGTCGTAAGGCACCATTCCGGTCAGAACTCCGGCAACCAGAATGTAAAGGATGGTACAGATGATCAGCGACGCGATGATGCCGATCGGCACGTCCCGCGCAGGCTGTTTTGCTTCTTCTGAGTGCACGGAAACAGAATCAAACCCAATATAGGCGAAGAAAATAATTGCCGCCCCGGCGAACATTCCCACGGGCGCCCCGCTGCCGGAAGTTTGACCAAGCAACGTGTGGCCGAAGAAGCTGACCCCAGTGTAGCCATAGGGTGCAAACGGATGCCAATTGGCCGTGCCGTAAACGGTCAACAGCAGATACCCGCCGATGCCGATTACCATCAACACGATGACGAGTTTTACGGCGACCATGAACGCGTTGAAGCTGGCGCTCTCTTTAATTCCTTTCACCAGGACTATCGTCAGAATGAAAGTGATTAAGATGGCCGGCAGATCGAAGTAAGCACCTGTCCATACAAATCCCGTGTGTGGACAGCCCCCGGCAGCGTTAACGTTCACGCAGAAATCGATCGGGGCCGTGGCGATTTTCTTCGGAACCACGAAGCCAAAGATGGGCGTGAATTCCTGAAAGTGCGCCGACCAGCCGTGCGCTACCGTCGCTGAGCCGACTGCGTACTCAAGGATCAAGTCCCAGCCGATGATCCAGGCGAACAACTCGCCCAAAGTGGCGTACGCATAGGTGTACGCGGAACCGGCGACCGGCACCATCGAGGCAAACTCGGCATAACACAGCGCGGCGAAAACGCACGCCAATCCAGCCAGCACGAACGACAGCATCAAGGCCGGTCCGGTGCGATCATGCGCCGCGACCCCGGTCAGAATAAAAATGCCCGTGCCGATAATCGCCCCGACCCCCAGCGCCGTCAGTTGCACGGGACCCAGAACGCGTCGCAGCCGGTGACTGCCCGCTTCTTCCGCCAGCAAAAGGCTGAGTGGTTTGGTTCTAAACATTTGGCTAGCCATTCAGAAATCCTCCGCTACAAAGTGTCACAGACTTCAGGTCTGTGATTTGTACGACCTGGTTTTTGCAAAGACACAGACTGAAAGTCTGCGCGCTAATATTCGCCCTGAGCTTTGGCTGCAGCTTCCGAAATCGATCCTTCATCCGCCATTGGCGTTCCGACCTTGCTCCAGATGAAATAAACCGGAATGCCGGTGATGACAATGATGAGCCCCGGCCACGTCGTCGATGTTTGATAAATAAACAGGACTCCGAGAATCACAGCGGCGCCGATGATGTACAGAATTGGCACGACCGGATAGCCAAATGCTTTGTATGGCCTTTCCGCGTCCGGCCGTTTGAAACGCAACACGATAATGCCAAGGATGGTGAGAATATAAAAAATGAGCGCTGCTGAAATAACGTAATCAAGCAGGTTGCCGTAGAGGTTTCCATAAGTAACGGTTCCAGCGGCGTCAGTCTTGATTGTTCGCGGCAACACCAGCAAGGCAGCCCAGATTCCCTGAATCACCAGTCCCCAGGCCGGCACGTGTTTGTCGTTCAGCTGTCCCGAAGATTTGAAGAACAGGCCGTCACGCGCCATCGCGTAGTAGGCGCGGGCGCCGGCAAGAATCAATCCGTTGTTGCAGCCAAACGTCGAGATTAGGAACGCAACGGCCATGATGACCGCACCCTTGCCCGGAAAGATTACGTTCGCGGTGTCAGACGCAACGCGCGAAGCGCCCTGGATCTTGTCAAACGGCAGAGTGGTGAGATAAGCAACGTTCGCCAAAAGATACAACGTGATTACGATTCCCGTTCCGAACGCCAGGGCGAGCGGAATGTTGCGCTTTGGATCCTTCACTTCACCGGCTGTGAAAGTGATGTTGTTCCAGGCGTCGGCTGAAAAGAGCGAACCGGTCTGGGCCACGCAAACCCCCACAAACAAACCGAACGCAGTTACCGCGGTCAGTCCGCCGCCCAGGTCATCCAGCGGGCCTCGCACTCCCCAGAAGTTTCCAAAGTTCGCGCGGGCCACGTCGGCGTGCCAGATGAGTCCGACTAAAACGCCCAGGACGATCAGGCCAAACAACGCTGCGAGTTTCGCCGTCGTAAATGAATTCTGGACCAGCTTTCCCAGCTTCAGGCCACGCGTATTCATGAACGTCAGCAACACGATCAGTAGAATCGCGACCACCTGCGCCGTCGACAATGAAATGGCGTAGCTGCCGAAGATCTTTGTCGGCGAAATCAGATACTTTTCTTCGCCGATTGCCGGCACCAAAATTCCAAGATAACGCGCGAATCCCACCGCTACCGCGGCAATCGTTCCGGTCTGAATCACCAGGAACAACGTCCAGCCGTACAGAAATCCCCACATGGGCGAGAAAGCTTCGCGCAAATAGACATACTGGCCTCCGGCTTTCGGCATCATCGCGGCCAGCTCGCCATAACTCAGCGCGCCCACCATGGTCAGCAGGCCGGTCACGATCCAGACGACCAGCAGCCATCCGGGCGAGCCAACCTGTTTAGAAATGCCGCCCGAGACAATAAAAATGCCGGAGCCAATCATGGATCCGGCCACAATCATCGTCGAATCGAGCAAACCGAGACCGCGTACAAATCCGTGCGTTTTTGTCTGCGCCACTGCGGCAGTTTCTGCCATTCGTCACTCCAGCATCGAGCGATTTCGGAAAGCGCTTGTTTTTCTTAACTTCTTCAGGGAGAAAGGGGAACGCGAGCGCATTATACTGAATTGAAGCCTGCTGTCGAGTACTTAGTCCACTTTCACCGGTAACGAGGGCGGCGGTTCAGGCGTCTATCTGTGGTTCGACACAAGCGCCCTGCGTGGTAAACCGCATTGCGACAACCGCCGGCATGCGCTTAAATCAACCTACGATGACACACAAATTCCCCCAGGCCCTCGCGTTAATTTTGATTTGTCTGTGCCTTTCGGGCTGTTTCGATAACATTCAATCTGCTGGAAACAACAGCAGCCCGACGCCGACCGTTAGTCCATCTCCTACTGACACTGTGAACAGTAAATCGGAGACGGCTGAGCCGGTAATGTTGAAAGGTCCGAATGCAATCCCGAAGGACACTCGCATCATCGTTAATATCCCGGCGTTTAGGATGGATGTATTTCAGGATGGCACGCTGCTCAGGTCATTCAAGGTTGGCATCGGCTATCAGCAATATCCGCTGCCCACCGGTTTTCGCAAGGCGGAGCAGATAATTTTCAATCCGACGTGGACGCAACCTAACGAGCCCTGGGCATCGGATCCGGGTGGGATCACTCCCGCCGGGGCCGCCGGCAATCCGCTTGGGCCAATCAAGGTCCCAATCGGCGGCGCAAATCTAATTCATGGCGGTAAGTCATTGGCGAAAATAGGCACCTTTGCATCGCACGGCTGCGTGGGATTGACGAACGATGAAGTCAGAGATTTCGTCCGGACGCTGGCCGACGCCACCAAAGTCGATCTAACTGATGACACGATTGCCGGCTACTTGAAGCGTCGCACTCGCACCCAGGTGGTGAAGATTCCGAAAGCTGTGCCGGTCGAGCTGCGTTACGAAACTATCGTCATTCAGGATGGCCAATTGCACGTCTATCGCGACGTCTACAATAAGAACACGAACACCGAAGAAAACCTGCGCGCGGCTTTCGATGCGAGTGGCGTTAGCTTCGACAAGTTGAGTGACGCGGAAAAGACTGAGGCGCTCGATGCGGTGAATGCGATGTCGCTGCGTCCCAGGAAGCAGGCGACACCGAAACCGACGCCATTGACGAATCTAACTCCTGAAGAAAGAAAAGCTGCGTTGGCTGAGCGACGCGCTGAGGCGCAAAGACAAGCGAAGCTTCGCAGCCAGAGAGAGGTTGTAATTGATATTGCTCAGTTGACGGGCAAAGGCTATCCGGCACCGAAGGATTTGCACACCGGCGCGGGCACGATTGTGAGCAACGCCGGCGCGCCGCCGCTTAAACCGAAGCGGCCTCGCACGAGTCCAACACCGGCGCCTCAATCAACTCCTGAGGCGGCCCAGCCTCCCCGAAGTACGGCTTCCCCGCTGTGATCGTTTCGAAGTACTCCGAGATGCGGTCGAGAATTTCCTCGACCGAGTGTGAATGATAAAGAGCCGTGCGGAAGAGCGCGCCGCCTTGCAGTCCACGCGTGAACTGTCCCGCGAGCTGCTTCATTCGCCCGATCGCCGCGAGCTTTGGCATGTCCTGCTGCAGCATCTCGAAATATTCGAGCAGCAGCGCGCGTTTGTCTTCCAGCGTCGGTTGAAAAGGTTCAAGCCCATGCATCGTGTCTTCGATCTGACGGAAGATCCACGGATTGGCCATCGCGCCACGGCCAATCAAGACCCCATCACAACCGGTATCGCGAAACCGATCGAAGGCCTGCTGAATTGTCACGACGTCGCCGCTGCCTGACACCGGGACCTTGACGACTTCTTTGATCGCGCGGACTAATTCCCAATTCGCCAGGCCGCGATAACCCTGCTCCTTTGTTCGTCCATGCAGCGCGATGTGCTCAACGCCGCAGTCTTCCGCGAGTTTCGCCGTATCAACCGCATTAATAGTCGAGTCCGAATAGCCGGCGCGAATCTTGATCGTCAAAGGAATGGTGATCGCTCTCTTGATCTCTTTGAGAATCGTTTCGAGGCGCGGGTGATCGCGCAGCAACCCTGAGCCGCCACCATGCTTCACCACTTTCGGCGCGGGACAGCCGCAGTTGATGTCGAGAATGTCCGCGCCAACTTCTTCGGCCATTTCCGCGGCCATGCGCATGCGTTCCGGCTGCCCGCCGAAAATCTGCACGGCAAACGGCCGCTCATTTTCATAAAAACGCATCTGGCGTTTTGATTTCGGGTTGTTTCGCGTCAGGCCTTCGACTGAAATGAATTCCGAAACCGTCAAACCGATTCCGCCGCACTGCTTGAGCAGGCGACGAAAAGAAATGTCCGTCACGCCGGCCATTGGCGAAAGCACCAGCGGCGGATTGATTTCAATATCCCGGATCTTAAAAGGTTTGATTTCGTTCATGAAAAAGCCACATGAGATTTTACCCCATGTGGCCCTGGTACGCAGGCCGCTGGCCTGCCTTCATTTTAAGTCGGGCACGCGACGCCCGCGTAGCTACCAATTCACAATCAGCTTCTGCTCCTGCTCCCATGCCGGCGCATCCAGCCGCAGCGACGCGCGTTGCAATCGCTCAGGATCTGAAAGCAAACGGCCGGCCCCGAGCGCGACTGTCGTCAGAGGATCCTCTGGCACCGTCACGTTCAAGTTCAATTCGCCCTGCATTCGATTGCACATACCATGCAGCAAGGCGCCGCCGCCGGTGAGAATCACGCCGGAATAATAGATGTCCGCGGTGACCTCAGGCGAAGCATCTTCAATCACGCGACGCACCGCGGAGATGATTTCGGCGACAATCGGCTGTAACGCATTGCGAACTTCGCGTGAGCTAATCGATACCGGCAAGGCCGCTCCGTTTGCGAGTTGCTTACCGACAATCTCCAACTCCTGATCGAGGTGCGTGTCCCACTGATCGGCCGCAGCCGAACCAAGTTCGCGCTTGACGCGTTCAATCGTCCGTTCACCAAAATTGACGGCATATCGCAACCGCAGGTAATCGCGAATCGATTCATCCATGGCGTTGCCCGCCGCCGGAATGCTGACCGAATTGACCACGCCGCCTGACGCCAGAATCGCGATGTTCGTCGTGCCCCCGCCAATGTCCACCACCAGCCGCGCCTGCTCCGTGTCAAAATCCAATCCGGCGCCGAGCGCTGCCGCCAGACCTTCATCGATCAAATCAACGCGTCCGGCCTTCGCATCCCGCGCCGCATCTTTGACTGAACGCTTCTCGAGTGGCGTCGAAGAGCCGGGGACCCCAATCACCAGACGGCTGCGCTTCGGATGATCGTGATGCTGCACGCGGCTGATCAAAGTGCGCAGGAACAGTTGCGAAATCTCAAAGCTGTCGATTGCGCCACGCCTGATTGGCCGGTGTACTTCCGTATCATTAGGTTCGCGGCCGAGAAGTTTGAGCGCCTGCGATCCCACTGAAAGAACTTCGCGGCTGTATTTATGAATTGCCAGAATGGAAGGTTCGTTCAAAACGACACCTTGTTCCGGCGTGAAGATAACCGTATTGACCGTGCCGAGATCGATAGCAAGATCATCGGCGAAAAAGCTGCTGAGGATATTCATAGTGCGTCCACTCCCTGGTAAAGAATCGACGAGAATACAGCAACCGATATGCCACCTGCGGCGCCGACGCGCCCCGTTACCTAACTGTTAGGAGGCGACGACTTTAGCGAAGCGGCCGTTAAGGATGCGGTTCGATCAAGCGGCAAAGCCGCCCGATTATCGAACGGATCGAGCACGAATTACTTTAATTGGATCAAGGCTTAATCGTAACGGGAGTTCCCACAGTCACCGCACCAAACAACTCACGAATGTCGTCGTCTTCCAGCGCGACGCAGCCCCAGGTCCAGTCGCTGCGTGAGCCGTTGCCGTGAATATAGATGTCGCCGCCAAGCCTCGTGTTCTGAGGTGGAGATCGATGCAGACTCAGCGCCTGGATAATCGTTTCGTATTGCGACTGGGTGATCAGGTTGGCTCGCAGCCCTCGCTGGGCATGTGCCGCGTTTGGATAACTAATGCCGAGTGAAAGATAGAATGCGCTCCTGTCATTCTTGGTGAAGATATAGAAGTCGCCTTCGGGTGTGCGCCGATCGCCCTGACGAACTTTGTCACCAACCGGACTGAGACCGAGGCCGACACGATAGGTGCGCACCAATTTGTCATCAGAATATAAGAATAGTTTTCGTTCGGCTTTCTTCACGAGAATGCGCGGAGAGGACAGTGGCACCGGCAGAGCCGCGGCATTCAAAGGCTCCCGCGAAATTCCGCGGGTAGCACTGGTCAAGGCTCCGGGCTTTGCATCACCGATTGGGAACCGCGAGGCAGCGGTCCCGCCGACGATCAGAAGCAGGAGAGCGACTACGAGCGATGCCTTTGTTGCACGCATGGATTTCAACCGCACGCGATACGTGAACCAGTAGACGTCAAATCTCGGTGTTGAGTTCCCTCTCATCAATCACTTCGATGAGTGAGTTCGCATCGCGCCGCGAAACGCTGCGGTTCTGTGGGACTGACAACACCCGAACGATGGTCACGTGGTCGCGACGGCGAACGGTGATCTCATCAGTTGGTTTGACGACGTGGGCAGACTTGGCAGAGCGTCCGTTGAGCAAAACAAAACCCGCGTCACAAAGCTGCTGAGCAACTGAACGACGCGGGCAAAGCCGGCTGAGTTTGAGGAATAGATCGAGGCGCATTTACTGCAGTGACAAGTGTCGAGTGAGAAGTGACCAGCATCCCTGGCCGCAAAGCGTCGGCAGGACGCTCAAGTGTTCGCGCTTCGCGCTCATGCGGGCAAGGATGCCCGCGCTCCGATAAGGCGCTCGTTTAGTTTTTGAGTCAAGAATGCGTAACCGCTTTTCATCACGCCTCCTGCTGTTGCTCGCGCTGGCGGCCACGGAAGTCGTCGGCTATTACGCGGTTCACCGGACGGCGAACTTGCGCGGTCATAACACCTCAGGGATCGGGCGGCCCGCGACCTGATGATGTACCTGCCCATCATCGCGATGGCCCAAAAACACAAGACTGGTCACTTGTATCACTCTTCACTCTCTGAAGAGGCTGGATCCCGAGAATCTTGAGCATTTACTGGAGTGACAAGCGGCCGAGTGACAAGTGACGAGCACCAAACTGTCACTTGTCACTGGCCACTCGTCACTCCTCTTAAGGCTTTGGAAAGATCCCGAGAATCTTGCCTTTACCCTCGGCTTTCTTGGAGGTGTCTTTTCTGACCGCAGCGGGAGGCGGCACGATTTTCAGGAGCGGCTCGACCTGGGCTTTGTAATTCGCGGCGATATTGATATAGCCCTCGTTACGCAGAGTCTGCAAATACTTTTCGCGTTCCTTGCCGACCACTTCATCGGTCATCGCGCCGCGCACCTGGTTCTCGTTGAACGCCGCAGCGGAGCTGCCTGCGTTCCGCGCATCGACACGCAGAATCTGATAACCGACGTCGGACTTTAGAGGATTGCTGACGCCCCCTGCCTTTAGATCCTTAATGGCCGCGGTAATGTCGGGATTCAAATCAGGAACCGGAAACAGTCCGACCTTGCAAGGCTTCTTGCCGTCGTTTCCGGCCGGACGCTCCGAGTACGCTGCCGCGATGGTGCAAAAGTCAGCGCCGCTGCGCAATTGAGCAACTAATTTGTCGGCCAACGCTTTCACGTCGGGCTCTGCCTTACCTGCGAGGCTTAAGAAAATCTCCGATAGCTCAATCGATTCAGGTTTGACGAATTTGTCTTTGTGAGCGTCGAAGTACTTATGCAACTCATCCGTGCTGAAGCCGAAGAAGACTTTTGAATCAACTTCAGATTCCAGGACGGCCTGCTTCATGATCTCCACGCGCATCGTCTGCCGCGTCTGTTCGCAGCTCATGTTGGCTTCCTTCATGGCGCGGCATAACTCTTCCATCGTCTTAATGCCGTTCTGTTTGGCGACGTCGAGCATGCGCTTATTGACTTCGTCTTCGACCCGCTGCGTGAAATCGAGTTCTTTGCCCTTCTGCAAAAGTAACTGCTCGTTGACCAATATGGCGATCAACTCGAACTTCTTTTTCTCAACCTCGGCCGTAGCCGTCGGTTCGGGCATGCCGTTTTGCACTGAGATCTGGATGCGCTCCTTCATCTCGCGCTTCACCTGGGAAAGGGTGATGATGCCCTCATTAACCTGCGCGATGACCTCATCGACGACGACCGGCTCACCTTCCTGAGCGCGGACGAAACCAGGCGACAAAAAGCTCGCGCCAATCACAAAAAGCGCGGCAAATACTGTTGATTTCACGAATTTCATAGCTCCTAAATTTGTGGACAAACGACGGGAATCGGCCAGCAACTTATACAGATGACCAAGCTCGGCTAGTGGTTGCAATAATGGCATATTAAAAGGGGTTCAGGGAAGTCGCCGCGGGCGTCAGAAGCCCGCAGCAGCGGCGACCGATCACGCTGGAGACTGCCATTTCATCGGGGTACTTGATTCGGCGGAGCCTTCGATTAGGCCAACCTTGTTTGCTCCAGATGTTTCTTGATCCGGCCGCTACCGTTCCCGGTTCTGACACTCATTGTTCCGAGTGGATTTGTAACAATACCCGCCGCGCGACTGCCAGCATCTCATCCTTTTCTTCGTCGTTCAACGCCAATCGCAAGACCCCATTGGGAGCAAAATTGGCGCCTTCGCGGACCCGCATCAATTCCATCAGCTTGTCCGGCGCCACCCGCGCTTTCTCAGCGAGCTTGATGGCAATCCCCTCACGCGTGCGATCAATTGAAATGACACCCACCAGTTCGGCCGCCTGCCGCAATCGGGCGTAATCAAACAAAGCTTCGACTGATTCGGGGATGCGACCGTAACGATCTTCGGTCTCGGCGCGAATCGCTGCGAGCGCGTCTTCATCGCGCGCTGACGAAACTCGCTTGTAAGTTCGCAGCCGTTGACCCATATCCGAGATGTAGGCTTCGGGAATTGCCACGTCGACGCCGAGATTGATCGTGACGCTGGTTTCATCTTCCACCTGCTCGCCACGTAACTCGGCGACGGTCCGCTCGAGCATCTGTGTATAGAGATCGAAACCGAGCGCATCCATGTGACCAGATTGCTGCCCGCCCAGAAGATTGCCCGCGCCTCGCAACTCCAGATCCAGCGCCGCGATGCGAAAGCCGGCGCCCAAATCGGAGAATTCACGAATGGCTGAAAGGCGGCGCCGGGCAATCGGTGTCAACTCCTGTTCGGCCGGAATCAGCAGGTAGGCATACGCCCGCCGATTCGAACGTCCCACCCGACCACGCAATTGATAAAGCTGCGAAAGACCATAGTTGTCGGCGCGGTTGATGATGATCGTGTTCGCGCGCGGAATATCGATGCCGTTCTCGATAATCGTGGTCGCGACCAGCACGTCATGTTTGTAGGCGATGAAGTCGAGCATGATCGCTTCCATCTCCTTTTCATTCATCTGCCCGTGCGCGACTGCGATGCGAGCTTGCGGCACCAGTCGCTTAACCAGGGCCGCGATCGTCTCGATCGATTCCACGCGATTGTGAATGAAGAAGACCTGGCCGCCGCGCGCCAGTTCGAGATCGATGGCCGACTTGATGACCACGTCCGACGACTGCACCACTTGAGTTTGAATCGCCAGTCGATCGCTGGGCGGAGTCTCAATCAGAGACATGTCGCGCAGTCCGCTCAAAGACATGTTCAAGGTGCGCGGAATCGGCGTCGCCGACAGCGTCAAAACGTCCACACGCTTCTTTAGCTGCTTCAGCCTTTCTTTGTGCGCGACCCCGAAGCGCTGCTCTTCGTCAACCACGACCAGACCGAGGTCTTTGAAGCTGACGTCCTTTGAAAGCATGCGATGTGTACCGATTACGACGTCTACTTCACCAGCCTCGACCCGCTTCACCACTTCCTTCTGTTCCTTCGAGCTGCGAAATCGAGACAGCAACTCAACCTTCACCGGAAACGGCGCAAAACGCTGACGAAACGTGTCGAAGTGCTGATAGGCAAGCACCGTTGTCGGCGTTAGCACGGCGGCCTGTTTGCCATCCATGACCGCTTTGAATGCCGCGCGCATCGCGACTTCGGTCTTGCCGTAACCGACATCTCCGCACAGCAGGCGATCCATCGGTGTCGCTGCCTGCATGTCATTCTTTACATCTTCGATGGCCGTTTCCTGATCGGCCGTCAGCGCGTATTCAAATCCTTGTTCGAACTCGGTTTGCCAAGGCGAGTCAGCGGGAAACGAGTGGCCGAGGACCAGTTTCCGTTCCGCATAAAGCCGCAATAATTCATCAGCCATGTCGCGCATCGCGCGCTTGGCCTTGGCCTTGGTTTTCTGCCAGCCGAGGCCACCCAGGCGATCGAGGGCCGGCTGCGCACCTTCCGCGCTCGAATAACGTTGCACCAGGTCGAGCCGCTCGACCGGAACGTACAGCTTCGAGTCCTCCGCGTAATAGAGGAGCATGAACTCCGAACGCGGCTTGGTGAGAGTCACCGGACTCGCAGCTTCGGTCGGACCCAGATCTAAGGTGACCAGTCCGCCAAAGCGCGCAATGCCGTGATCGATGTGGACGACGTAATCGCCGACTCTGAGGTCGCGAAAGTCGGACAGAAATGCTGCCGCGCGGGCGCGCCGCTTCTTCTCACGCTTGATGGCAGTCGCCCGGCGCTCGAGTACCGGCTCGGCCGCTTCATCGAACAAATCTCCTTCGACGTGGACAACTAGAGAGGTACGCACGCCGCTGACGTACTCTCTTTCATTAGCCTGCATGCCGGAGACTTGCGTACCAATCAATTCGAATCCGCCGGAGAGTTTTCCAAACGTCACGACGGCATCGGAGGGCGACGAGGCAGCAGGGTCATCAAACGAAGTGAGGCGAGCATTGACTTCATAGTCACGGAGAATTTCCGTCACGCGCTCAGCAACGCCACGGCTCGGCATTACAAATAGCGTCGTGGCTTGAGTGTTTGCGTGTCGCTGAATGACATCACGCGCGAGATCGGGCAGACGTCCGTGATAACGCATCACTGACTGCGCCCTCCAATCGATCTCAGTGTCAGCACCGCGAGCCGTAGCGACCGGATCAGGTGACCCACTTGATCCCGTCGCTACCGCTCCGGGTTCTGACACGTGCGGAAAGAGAAACAGCGGCTGCCGTTTCGGACGCTCTTTGCCAACTGAAATCGAGGGATGCTCCGCGTCAAGCGCGATTTCCTGATCGACCTTCGCGGCAGTTCGCCCGAGCGCACGTACTTCGATCCGCTGCATTGCATCTATCTCGTCCCGGAGCTCCTCCGCAGTCAGATAAAGCTCGTCAGGTCTTAAACCAAGATCATCGGCCGCATCGGTTTCCGCATACCGCGCCTCAAGCGTCTGAAACGCATCGGTGAGAAAATTCTCAACTGCGATTGGCTCATCGATCACCAACACGGTGTCCTTCAAATAATCAAAGATGCTGGCGCGGCGTTCGCGGACGATTGAAATCAACCATTCCCAACCCGCAAAGTCCTCGCCTTCGTCCGCAAAATCGGTGCGATCACGTAACGAGCGAGCGAAACGTGGATCGCGCCAGCGTTGGCGGGCCCGCGCGGCCCATTCGCGGAAGTCAGGATTGCGAACGATCAATTCCCGCATCGGCGGGACTTCGAGTTGTGCCAATTGGGTCGTCGAACGTTGCGTCTCAGGATCGAACTCGCGAATCGATTCGACGGTGTCGCCAAAAAACTCAATGCGCACCGGCGCGTCATACCCGGGCGGCCAAACATCCAGGATGCCGCCGCGCATTGAAAACTCACCCACAGCGCCGACCGGATCTTCGCGCATGTAGCCGCCGGCAATAAGTTTGTCGATCAGTTCCTCAGGCGCTGCGTCTTCATCGCGTCTGAGCAATGCGCCGGCGTTGAGAATGTCGGCAGCGGCAACAGTCCGCCGCGCCAGAGCGCGAGACGTGAGCAGGAGGAAGTCCTGCCGTCGATGGGCGAGCTGCCATAAAGCCAAAGCTCGCCTCTCGAGAGTGTCGGCGTGCGGCGATCCGCCGGCATACGGATCGCTTTCCGACGCGGGCAGCACCGCCACCCCGTGAGGACACTCACTGAGGCCACGCAGGGCGCAATACCAGAAGCTAAGATCGCGCTCCCAACTCTCAAGGTCACGTTGCGCCGGAACCACGAGCGCGAATTGCTTGTTCGTCAGTTGCTGCAGCGCCGCCAATGCCAGCGCGCGCGCCGGCGCCGACACAAGTCCGCTGATTGAGATTACCCGCGCGCCCCGAGCGATTTGATCCAAGACGCGACGAAACTCCTCGCTCTCAATTACGGATTGAAATATGGATTGAAGAACGGGAGTTTTTTCCACCGTGCTACTCATCAATCGTTCCTCAACCTTTGATGCGTTTTACAATTTCCGAGGTCGATGCGCCTTCAACAAAAGGCAGGCTGACCACGCGCCCGCCCGCAGCTTCCACCTCTTCGCGGCCATGAATTTCATCGAGCGAGTAATCGCCGCCCTTCACCAGGACGTCCGGCAGCAATACCGCAATCAATGATCGGGGTGAGATGTCATCGAAGATCGTCACATAATCGACGCAGCGCAAAGCTGCCAAAATCTCGGCCCGATCATTTTCGTTCGTGAGCGGTCGGCCCAAGCCCTTTAGCTCGCGCACGGAACGATCGCTGTTAACGGCGACGACTAACGCATCGCCCAGCGCCCGCGCCTGCGCCAGGTACCGAACGTGACCGACATGCAGCAGGTCAAAGACGCCATTGGTGAAGACAAGCGTCTGACCGGTAACGCGCAAACGCGCGCGCTCTTGCTTCAGGTCCACATTTGAAAATACCTTCCCCGTCATTCCATTCCGAAGTGTTAGCGATCGATTTCTTTTGTTCTCTTTATCCAATACTCCGGTTTTCGGTACGCATGTGCAACCGCCACAGTCCACAACGTTGGGTCACGAAGTATGTACGCAAGATAGTAAGGGAAGATATGCAGGTTGAGTCGCCGGTACATCCCACGCCTTAATGCGGGCGTCTGAGGATTTTTGATCAGCCAGTGAATGGCGCGATCGAGTTCATCGGCAAAACGATCGCCGAGTCCCGGTTGTTGACTTTCATAATAAGTGAAGGCCGCGAGGAACTCGCGGCTGGCCTCGTCGAGAAATCGAACGTTCATCTCCGATGATCTCGCGCGGCGCGAAGCACTTCTTCATAAGGAATGCCCTCGGCAGAGCCAGTGTCAATGGCCTTAATCCGCGCGCTGATCTCTTCGCCCCAGGCAGCTTCAATCGCTGACGCAGACTCAGCCGCGTCATCACTGAGCAGGCGATTCGCGAGCGCCAGCCGCTCTTGCAGTGACAATCTGAGAGCCTGTTGAGTTATTTCTTCCAACGCCGCGGACATGGCTCGATGTTATCAGAAAGCGAAACCTTAACCAACGGCTGTTTGGCCTATTCACCTGTCAGCATTTATATTCAAAGATTCATGTCAATCCCCTTTATGGAAGATAACGATCAGACCCGCGTGCGGCGCGAGCACCTCGATGCTTTGCGCGCCCTGGTCGGCAATGTCTATCCAAATAAATTCGTACGCAGCGATGTAACCGGCACTGCGTCGCACGAAGACACGATCACTTCGATCCTCGAAAAATTTAAGGGCTACGAACCGCAAGTTAATGAAGGCGAAAGGCCGGCGGCGGAAGCGCTCGACTCGGCTAATGCCGAATTGAACCAGATTCGCGTGCGCATCGCCGGTCGCATCGCGGCGCCGCCGCGCGTCATGGGCAAAGCCGCGTTCGTGCATCTCTCGGACGGCGTTTCGCGTCTGCAGATTTATGTGAGGAGGCAGGACGTCGTCGGCGTGCACAACGATGCCGGCGGCGGCGAAGTCAGTGGTTGGGAAGTTTTCGGTTTGCTCGATCATGGCGACTTTATCGGCGTCGAGGGGTTCCTGTTCGTGACCAAGACCGGTGAACTCTCGGTGCATGTCGAGAAGCTGCAATTTCTCACGAAGGCGTTGCTGCCAATGCCCGACAAGATGCACGGCATCAACGATCCTGAGATTCGCCAGCGGCAACGGTATGCCGATTTGATTGCCGGCAGTTTGAAGCTGGAGCCCGGGGTCGGGAGCCAGGAGCCGGGAGAAAGAGAGCTAAGTCCGCGTCAGGTTTTTGAGATGCGCGCGAAAGTTCTGCGCGAGATTCGCCGGTTTCTCGACGAGCGCGGCTACATCGAGGTCGAGACGCCGATGCTGACTCCGCTGGCGACCGGCGCGGCGGCGAAACCATTTTCGACTTATCACAACACGCTGGGCATTCCGCTGTACGCGCGGATTGCGCCGGAACTCTATCTGAAACGGTTGACGGTCGGCGGCTTTGAAAAGGTCTACGAGCTGAACCGCAACTTCCGCAACGAAGGCATCTCGACCAAGCACAACCCTGAATTCACGATGCTCGAATATTACTGGGCCTACGCCGACGTGAGTCAGATGATGGATTTGCATGAGGAGATGATGCGCGCGGTGGTGCAGGTCGCGACCGGCGGGACGACGATTCGTTACGGTGACAACGAGATTGATTTCGGAGCGCAATTTCAACGGCTCACCATGAAAGATGCGATTGCTCGCTACCGTGGTCAAGCTGTCGACGCTGATGAAGCTCCGCTGCGCATTGTTGAGCTGTTTGAAGAGTTCGCTGAGCCACATTTGATTCAGCCAACTTTCATCACCGATTTCCCCAAGCCTGTGTCACCGCTCTCGAAGGCATCGCCTTCAGATCCCACAGTCGCCGAACGCTTCGAATATTTCGTGGGCGCGCTTGAATCGGCCAACGGCTTCTCGGAACTGAACGATCCCGAAGAGCAGTATCAGCGTTTCAAGGATCAAGTGAAGCAGCGCGAGCGCGGCGATGAAGAAGCGATGGTGATGGATGAAGATTATATTCGCGCGTTGTCTTACGGCATGCCGCCGGCGGCGGGAATTGGCGTGGGCATCGATCGGCTGGTGATGCTGCTGGCGAACAAGCACTCGATTCGCGATGTCATTCTGTTCCCGCACATGCGGCCGGCAAAAGGCAGGGAGTCGGGAGATGCGAGCCAGCAGTCAGGGCTTTAGCTCGCGGGGCAAAATGTGGAGATTGACCCTCGGGTCTCAAAGACTTATCGTCACTCGGTGAAAGTTCGCGACCTTGTGAAGCTGCTCGAACGAGATGGTTGGTATTGAGTGCGAACGAAGGGCAGTCATCATCAGTACAAACATGCAACCAAGTCTGGCGTCGTAACCGTTCCGGGGAATCCAGGCAAAGAAATGGCCGTCGGGACGCTAAATAATATTCTCAAGCAGGCAGGTCTGAAACCATGAAGAAGTACCTGATCATCGTCGAAAAGACCGATACCGGCTACTCAGCGTTTTCGCCAGATGTTCCTGGTTGTGGCTCGGTTGGCGACACCAAAGAGGAAGTTGAGCGCAATATTCAAGAGGCAATCGAATTCCACCTCGAGGGTTTGCGTGAGGAAGGTTACCCTATTCCCGAACCATCGTCTTACTCTTCTTACGTCGACGTCGCTGCATAGACAACCACACCCCTAACTCGTTTACGGAGGACGACTCAATGAACCGAAAAATCTTAGCAATCAGTCTATTACTGGTTTTGGCGGCGATGCTTTACGCCCAAAGCCCAAAGCCGATCACGGTCACCGGTTATCTCATCGACAATGCCTGCAGCGAGTCGTCGAAAGAGCTGGCGACACGCGCCAAGGGTCACTCAACGAGCTGCGCGTTAATGGATAGTTGCGAGAAGAGCGGCTATTCCGTGGTGACTGAAGACAACACGCGTTACAAGTTGTCGGACAAAGGTGACGGCATGGCGGCGGAGTTGTTGAAAAGCACCAAGACCACGAAAGGCGTGAAGGTCACCGTGGAAGGAAATTACACCGGCACTGAACTCGACCCCACTAAATTCACCGAAGTGACCGCGGGAAACTGAGCGCGCTAGCTGGAGCGCGGGCATCCCTGCCCGCATGAGCGCGAAGCGCGAAGACTGATCGAACGCTTTGCGCGC
>JBIOZK010000118.1:0-13792 GCA_044870975.1 Pyrinomonadaceae bacterium | reverse complement strand
CGCGGTGCGCGCCCTTGATGACGTGCATGTTGGTCATCACCTCGCCCGGACGAATGAAGAATCCGCTGCCGCTGATGAGCGGCTCTCCCTTCAGGTCGTAAGTCAGGACCGACACGACGGAAGGCTTTACTCGCCGGACCAGCTCGGGCAACGTAGCCTGCTGAGCGACTGCGCCCTTGTTCGAATTAGGGTTCGGCGTTTCCTGGGCTACGACAAGGCGAGCAAAGACAAGAAGAGATAGAAAAACGGCGGTACGGGGGATACTTCTTTTCAAGTTTGACCTCCTACTGCAAAAACCAGAGACCGTAAACCATCAGCGCCGGGGCGCTGCCATGCAAACAAATTAATTGTCGGGAACTAACTGTTGGCGACGTGCGACTCGCCGGAGGGAGTTTCGGGGTCGAGGTAAGGGACTTACCTCGCGGGAGCATAGTAGCGTAAGGCTCGACACTTGGAAAGCAAAATCTTCGTGACAGTTGCTCAACCGAAAAGAAATTTTTTGGATCTACGGCAAAAAAACAATCGGCGAGGTCTTCACCCCGCCGATTGTCACTTTCCCGTTGAAAAATGCAGTTATTCGACGTCGCCGACCACGTCGGCAGTATCTTCCTCGGCCTCCGTTTCGGCCTCGGCATCGCTGTCACCGTCGCTGACACTGGCAATCACGGAATGGGCTACCGGTTGCGGAATGTCTACGCCCCCGAGGATTTCAGGAAATTCCTCCTCTTCGCGGTCGGCTTCGCCGATGGTGTCATCGCGATCGATATCAACATTGCGGTAGTACTCCATGCCGGTGCCGGCCGGAATTAACCGTCCCATGATGACGTTCTCTTTCAAGCCGCGCAGGTAATCCACCCGGCCGGAGATGGCCGCTTCGGTAAGCACGCGGGTGGTCTCCTGGAAGGACGCTGCCGAGATAAACGAATCGGTAGAGAGCGAAGCCTTGGTGATGCCCAGCAGCAAAGGTTCGGCCTGAGAGACTTCGCCTTTCTCACCCAGCACCCGCTCGTTCTCATCCTGGAAGCGGAAGCGATCGACCTGTTCCTCGAGCAGAAACTCGGTGTCGCCGACTTCCTTGATCTTCACCCAGCGCAACATCTGACGAACAATCACTTCAATGTGCTTATCGTTGATGTTGACGCCCTGCAGGCGATAAACCTCCTGAATTTCGTTCACCAGGTATTCCTGCAAACGATTCATACCCAGCACGCGCAGAATGTCGTGCGGGTTAAGCGGCCCATCCTGCAACGCCTCGCCGGCGCGCACGCGGTCACCTTCCTGCACGTTGATGTGCGTACCGCGCGGGATATCGTACTCGCGCTCTTCACCATCGTCGCCGGTGATGATTAGTTTGCGTTTACCCTTCGAGATGGGACCCAGCTTAACGGTGCCGTCGATTTCAGACATGACCGCGGCTTCTCCGGGCCGGCGAGCTTCAAACAACTCGACGACGCGGGGCAGACCGCCGGTGATGTCTTTGGTCTTGGTCGTTTCGCGGGGAATCTTCGCAATGACGTCGCCCGGTTCCACATCTTCGGCGTCGTTGACCATCAGGTTCGCGCGCACCGGCATCTGGTAGGTCTTCAGCACCTTATTGCTGGCGTTCCGGATTTCCAGACGCGGCTGCTTCTTCTCGTCAGGTGAATCCTTAACCACCATGTGCGAGAGTCCGGTCACCTGATCGGTCTCTTCTTCAAAGGTCACGCCTTCTTTCAGGTCCTGGAATTTCACGTGACCGGCAACCTCCGTCAGGATCGCGAAGGTGAACGGGTCCCAGGTGGCCAGCAACTGATCTTCGGCTACGAGGTCACCGTCTTCGACCAGGATGTGCGCACCGTACACAATCTGATAACGCGCCACTTCGCGGCCACGCTCGTCCATGATCGTCAGAGCGCCGTTGCGATTCATGGCCACGCGTTCGCCCTTACGGGTCTTGACGGTTGTCAGATCGACGTACTTGATCTTTCCTTCGACGCGGGCTTCGTGTTTGGAAGACTCTTCCAAACGCGCCGTGCCGCCGATGTGGAACGTACGCATCGTCAGCTGAGTACCCGGCTCGCCGATAGATTGTGCAGCGATTACGCCAACCGCCTCACCAATATCAACCGGCCGGCCCGTCGCCAGGTTGCGTCCATAACATTTGATACAGCAGCCACGCCGCGACTCGCACGTCAAAACCGAACGAATGCGCACGCGCTGCACGCCTGAACGCTGAATCTCGGCGGCGAGATCCTCGTCAATCTCCTGATTGCTTTCGACGATCACCGTACCTTCGACCGGGTCGATGACATCTTCAAGCGCGGTGCGGCCGACAATACGATCGCGCAGGCTCTCGATCTCTTCGCCACCTTCGACGATCGCGCTGGCCGAAATGCCCTTGAGCGTGCCGCAGTCCGGCTCGCTGATAATCACGTCCTGAGCCACGTCTACCAGGCGCCGGGTCAAATAGCCCGAGTCGGCCGTCTTCAAAGCGGTGTCCGCCAAGCCTTTGCGTGCGCCGTGCGTCGAGATGAAGTACTGCAACACGTTCAGGCCTTCGCGGAAATTTGATTGAATCGGCGTCTCGATGATTTCGCCCGAGGGCCGCGCCATCAGTCCGCGCATACCGGCCAACTGGCGAATCTGCTGCGCCGATCCACGAGCGCCGGAATCTGACATGATCAGGATCGGGTTCATTTCCTTGGAAGACTTTTCCAAATCGTCCATGGCCTTGAACATTTCCTTGGCGACCTTGTCAGTCGCCTCCGACCAGATCGCGATCACTTTGTTATAGCGCTCGCCGTTGGTGATCACCCCGTCGCGATATTGCTGCTCGACGGTGATCACGTCCTTTTCGGCTTTGCCGACGATCTCTTTTTTGGACGGCGGCGTTACCAGATCGTCGATGCCGATCGAAACGCCGGCCTTGGTCGCATACAGGAAACCGAGGTTTTTCAGATCGTCGAGCATCTTCACGGTCATTTCGTGACCGAGTCGAATGTGCGAATAGTTGACCAGCGACTGCAAACCTTTCTTGCGCAGCGTGCCGTTGATGTAAGGCAGGCCCGCCGGAATCGCATCGTTGAAGATGACGCGGCCGACCGTCGTATTGATGACGCGGCGCACATCTTCCTGCATCGTCGCGCGCAGAATGTCCTGCGTATCGTGCTCCTGAGTCAGATCGATCAAGTCGCCCGTGATGCGCAGTTTAATCGGGGTTTGCGTCGTTACATCCTTCGAATCGAGCGCCAGGAAAACTTCTTCCTTCGTCGCGAAAACGCGGCCCTCGCCCTTGGCTCCTTCGCGATCGCGGGTCAGATAGTAAATTCCCAGAACGATATCCTGGGACGGTACCGCGATTGGCTGACCACTCGCCGGACTCAGAATATTATTCGAAGAGAGCATCAACACCGCAGCTTCGATCTGAGCTTCCGGCGAAAGCGGAATGTGCACGGCCATCTGGTCGCCGTCGAAGTCCGCATTGAACGCGGTGCAGACGAGCGGGTGAATCTTGATGGCCTTGCCTTCGACCAGCACCGGCTCGAAAGCCTGAATGCCCAAACGGTGCAGCGTCGGGGCGCGGTTCAAGAGCACCGGATGCTCGCGAATCACTTCTTCGAGAATGTCCCACACCACTGGCTCCTGCCGCTCGACCATTTCCCGCGCCTGCTTGATGGTCGCGGCGTGCGCCTGCTTCTCGAGTTGGTTGTAGATGAACGGCTTGAACAACTCGAGCGCCATCTTCTTCGGCAACCCGCACTGGTGCAGCTTCAGTTCAGGACCGACGACGATCACCGAGCGGCCGGAATAGTCGACGCGTTTGCCCAGCAGATTCTGACGGAAACGTCCCTGCTTGCCTTTGAGTGTTCCCGAAAGCGATTTCAGCGGGCGATTATTAACGCCCCGGAGCACGCGACCGCGACGACCGTTATCGAACAGAGCGTCGACCGCCTCCTGCAGCATCCGCTTCTCGTTGCGCACAATGACTTCCGGCGCGCGCAACTCCATGAGTTTTTTCAGACGATTGTTACGATTGATGACGCGACGATAGAGATCGTTCAGGTCTGAAGTCGCAAACCGGCCGCCATCGAGCGGCACCAGCGGGCGCAACTCAGGGGGAATAACCGGAATTACGTCGAGGATCATCCATTCAGGATGATTGCCCGACTTCAGGAATGATGTCGCGACCTTCAGCCGCTTCGAAAATTTCAGCTTCTTCTGCTGCGACGTCTCTTCGCGCATCCGGCGGCGAAGTTCAATCGAGAGTTCTTCAATCTTCACCATCGACAGCAATTCTTTGATTGCTTCGGCGCCCATCTTGGCCACAAACTGGCCGGGATACTCGCGCATCAGTTCTCGATAGCGTTCATCGGTCAACAACTCGCGTTCTTTGAGGTCCTTAATATCGCCCGGATCGATCACGATGTAGGACTCGAAATAGAGGACCTTTTCAAGTTCGCGCAGAGGAATATCCAGCAGATGCCCGATGCGCGAAGGCAATCCTTTGAAGAACCACACGTGTGAACACGGACTCGCCAAATCGATATGGCCCAGGCGCTCGCGTCTCACCTTCGCCTGCGTCACTTCCACACCGCACTTGTCGCAGATGACGCCGCGGTGTTTCATCCGCTTGTACTTACCGCACAGACACTCCCAGTCCGCGACCGGACCGAAAATGCGCGCACAGAACAAGCCATCGCGTTCCGGCTTGAACGTGCGATAGTTGATCGTTTCCGGCTTGGTTACTTCACCGTGCGACCACTGACGGATCTTCTCCGGGGAAGCGAGCGAAATGCGAATCGCCTCAAAGTCGGGCGCCAATTGCGTTTTCTCTTGATGAAATCGAAACATCTTTTCTCCAGTTGGCAGTGAGCTGTGAGCAGTTAGCAGTCACTACCTCTTGTTCGTGAGCAAGTCCTCAGCGGCGGCAAGCAACTGCTCACTGCTCACCGCTCACTGCTCACTAAATTCCTGAGGTAATCAAAGGCTCGGCAATCGTCTCGTCCGGCGCGCCGTCTTTCTGCACCAGCTCAACGTCGAGACACAGCGACTGTAGTTCGCGCACCAGCACGTTGAACGATTCCGGCAAACCCGGATCGAAATCCGCTTCGCCCTTGACGATCGCTTCGTAAATCTTCGATCGGCCGGCTACGTCGTCGGATTTTGCCGTCAGCAATTCCTGCAAAATGTGGGCTGCGCCGTAAGCTTCCAACGCCCACACTTCCATTTCGCCGAATCGCTGTCCGCCGAATTGCGCCTTGCCGCCCAGCGGTTGCTGCGTAATCAGCGAGTATGGCCCGATCGAACGCGCGTGAATCTTGTCATCGACCAGGTGTGAAAGCTTGAGCATGTAGATGTAGCCGACGGTCACCTTCTGTTCGAAAGCATCGCCGCTCAATCCGTCATAAAGCACGGCCTTCCCTGAGGCATTCACAATCTCGGGCAAGCCTAGTTCTGTCGCTCGCGCGCCGGCCTGTTGGAGGCGTACCTTGATTTCCTTTTCGGTCGCGCCGTCAAATACCGGCGTGGCGTAATAGAGACCGAGCACGCGCGCGGCCCAACCGAGGTGGGTCTCAAGAATCTGTCCCACGTTCATGCGCGAAGGCACACCCAGCGGATTCAGGACGATCTCCACCGGCGTTCCGTCGGGCAGGTACGGCATGTCCTCTTCCGGCAGGATGCGCGCGATCACGCCCTTATTACCGTGACGTCCGGCCATCTTGTCGCCGACTGAAAGCTTGCGTTTCATGGCGATGAAGACCTTCACCATCTTGATAACGCCGGGACTCAGCTCATCGCCCTGACGCAGCTTGGCAATTTTCTCTTCGTAAATGTCCGAGAGAATCTTGATCTGCCGCTCGGTGCGATCTTCGTACGCTTTGACTTCGGTCGCCGCATCGACACGCGAGCCGGCCACCTCAGCCTTGCGCAGAGCCTTGGGCTCGACGGCTTCCAGCATCTCGCGCGTAATCGGCACGCCCTTGGCAATCACGATTTCGCGATTTGAGGTTAGATCGGTGGAAAGCTTGCGACCTTCAAACAGTTCGTAAATTCGTTCGTTCCGTTGCTCCTGCAGGATGCGGATTTCATCTTCCAGGTCGCGACGCAGCCGTTCTTCTTCATCCTGTTCGATCGAGAGCGAGCGCTGATCCTTTTCCTGACCCTTGCGGGTGAACACCTGAACATCGACGACGGTGCCGTCAATACCCGGAGGACAGACCAACGATGCATCCTTAACGTCTGCGGCCTTTTCGCCGAAGATGGCGCGCAGCAGTTTCTCTTCCGCGGTCAGCTGCGTCTCGCCTTTCGGCGTAACTTTGCCGACCAGAATCGAACCCGGCTTGACCTGCGCGCCGATGCGGATGATGCCGCTCTCGTCCAGATCGCGCAGCATGTTCTCGCCGACGTTCGGGATGTCGCGGGTGATTTCCTCAGGGCCCAGCTTGGTGTCACGAGCCTCAATTTCCAGCTCTTCGATGTGAATCGAGGTGTAATAGTCCTCTTTCACCAGCCGCTCAGAAACCAGAATCGCGTCCTCAAAGTTGTATCCGCGCCACGGCATGAAAGCGACCAGCACATTTCGTCCCAGCGCTAACTCGCCGCGGTCGGTACACGGACCGTCGGCAATCACCTGACCCTTGCTTACCCGTTCCCCCACGTGAACGATCGGCCGCTGATTGATGCAGGTGTTCTGGTTCGAACGCTTGAACTTGATCAGCGTATAAATGTCCGCCGTCACCTCGCGCGAAATCGTGCCGTCCACGTTGTGATCAGCTTTAACGATGATGCGCTCGGAATCGGTGTAATCGACCACGCCATCGCGGCGGGCAATTACCACCGCGCCCGAATCGCGCGCTGTCACATCTTCCATGCCCGTGCCGATGTACGGCGCTTCGGCGCGCAGCAGCGGCACCGACTGGCGTTGCATGTTCGAACCCATCAAGGCACGGTTGGCGTCGTCGTTCTCAAGGAACGGAATCAACGAGGCCGCGACCGAGACAAGTTGCTTCGGCGAAACGTCCACGTATTCGATCTCGTCGCGGTGCGCCAGAATGAATTCGCCGGCTTTG
Organism: Pyrinomonadaceae bacterium; assembly: GCA_044870975.1. Classification (GTDB taxonomy): domain Bacteria; phylum Acidobacteriota; class Blastocatellia; order Pyrinomonadales; family Pyrinomonadaceae; genus UBA11740. The sequence continues at coordinate 6,743 of JBIOZK010000118.1, read as the reverse complement.
CGGGCCGCATTACGTTCATTAACGATGTGGCCATTGTCATCGAGTTCGATATTGGCCTGACCGACGACGTGCTTGTCCTCGACCCACGCCGTTAGATAGAACGGATAGGGCTCGGAACTCGCTTTCTCACCGTCCGCGCCAACTTTCTTATTGGCCTTGTCCACGTCTTCCTGCGGCACGTGATCGCCGGGCTTGTACTTGGTATCGCCACCGTTGACGACCCGCACGAACTCAACCACCTGGCCATCGACGACCTTGCGATAGGGCGATTCGATGAACCCGAACTGGTTGATGCGCGCATAGCACGACAAGGAAGAAATCAAGCCGATGTTCGGACCTTCAGGCGTCTCAATCGGACAGATGCGACCGTAGTGTGTCGGGTGCACGTCGCGGACTTCAAAACCCGCGCGCTCACGACTCAGACCGCCCGGTCCCAACGCCGACAGACGCCGCTTGTGCGTAATTTCCGAAAGCGGATTGGTCTGATCCATGAACTGCGACAACTGTGACGAACCAAAGAACTCGCGCACCGCAGCCGTGACCGGCTTCGCGTTGATCAGATCGCGCGGCATGGTCGTCTGCATTTCCTGGTGGATCGACATCTTCTCTTTGATCGCGCGCTCCATGCGCTCGAGACCGATGCGGAACTGGTTTTCCAGGAGTTCGCCAACCGCCCGGACGCGCCGGTTGCCCAGATGATCGATGTCGTCAGCCTGATAAATCGGCCGCTTCTCGTCGTCCACCGGATTGCGGCGCATCTTCAGCACATAGTTGACGACTTCAAAGAAATCGCTGGCCTGGAGCAGCGGATCGTCAATACGCTCCATCTCGGCCTTGCCCATCTTGATGTTGAATTTGAGCCGGCCCACGCGCGAGAAGTCGAACTTGCGCGGATCGAAGAACATCCCTTCCAGCAAGCGATAGGCAGTCTGCACAGTGGGCGGATCGCCCGGTCGCATTTTGCGATAAATCTCAAGCAGGGCATCGACCGGCTTGGTGACGGTGTCCTTCTTCAGCGTCTGGGAAATCACCGTGCCGACGTCATCGCCTTCCGGGAAGAAGACGGCAAACTCCTTGACGCCCGTCTGGATAATTTCCTGCAACTTGGCCGGCGTGATTTCGGTGTTAGCATCGACAACCACCTCACCGGTTTCCGTGTTGACAATGTCCGAGGCGGCAAAGGCGCCCTCGAATTGCGCCGTGTCCATCTCAACTTCGCCGATGTTCGCTCTGCGCAAGCCTTCAAGCGACGTCCGCGAGATTTCCTTCCCTTTGCGGACAATCGGGTCAGGACCACGGCCTTTGATTTCGAAATCGACCTTCATCCCCACCAGGTTGGTCTTGCCTGATTCCGGCACCTGCACCATCAGGCTGCCGTTCTCAACCCGCACCTCGTCCACGACATAGAACTTGCGGATAAGATCTTCGTCAGTAAAAGAGGAAGTCTTGACAGCGTCTTCCAAAAGGCTGTCGCTGCCGAAAGACTTGCTGTGGAAAGGCGAATTCAACCAGGCACCCAACGCCCGCAGAAAGATCGTCGCCAGGAATTTGCGTTTTCCGACGCGCACGTAAAGAAGGTTCTTTTGGTCGTATTCGAATTCTACCCACGAACCCCGGTACGGAATGATCTTCGCGACAAACAACTGGCCGCGTTTGAAGAAGACCCCGGGCGAACGGTGAAGCTGAGAAACAATCACGCGCTCGGTTCCGTTGATGATGAACGTGCCGTTGTCGGTCATCAAAGGAATCTCGCCGAAGAAGACTTCTTCCTCTTTGATATCTCTGATCGACTTAACATTGGTGTCCGGATCCTTATCGAACACCGTAAGGCGGATCTTCACTTTCAGCGGCACGCTGTAACTCATGCCGCGTTCCTGACACTCCTGCTGATCGTGCTTGTGCTTCAAACCCACGGGTTCGCCACAGTTCGGGCACAGTTCGGGACGGACCGAATTAAAGGTGCCGCAGACGTGACAGAGCGTTTCACCCGGACGAAGCGGGTCAACCTTGATGTTTGCACCGCAGCTCTTACAGGCGGTGCGCAGAAAGCGCAGACCTTCGAGGTTGCCGCATTTGCACTGCCAGTTTCCGATTTGATACTCGACGAAATCGAGCGTCGCCGTCTCGCGAAAATCCGAGATGGGAAAAACCGATCGAAATACTGACTGCAGACCGGTGTTCTCGCGCTCTTCCGGCAGCATGTCCATCTGGAGAAACCGGTTATATGATTCGCGCTGAATCTCAATCAGATTAGGAATCGGCACGGCCGTCTTAATCTTCGAGAAATCCTCCCGCTTAGGCGCCTGACTTGTTCGTCGACCCAATCCCGTATTCGTCGTGTCCAGTAAATTTGCTGACATGAAATCTTCCTTATAGTCTTCTACAACTACTCAATGAAAAGCCGGCCGCCACAGACACTTATGCGGTCAGGGCGCAGAGCATCCCTGACCGCTTCATGTGCAAAAAGCGATTGCATTCGTTTGGTTTTTCCGGGAGTAACGCCAGCCTTCAATACTCCCCTAATTTAAACGCCCAACAGCCAAAAATCAAATGAACCAGATCTACGCATAAAATGACGAGAACGAGTGGCAGGCAAAACCCGCCACTCGCCGCCGTTAATCTGATCCAACTACTTAACTTCGACGGTCGCGCCGGCGTCCGTCAATTTCTGTTTGATGGTCTCAGCCTCTTCCTTCGACACGCCTTCTTTGACGGCCTTCGGAGCAGCTTCGACCAGGTCCTTCGCTTCTTTGAGACCGAGCGCGGTCACTTCGCGAACGACTTTGATGACGTTGATCTTGTTGCCGCCCGCCGCCTGAAGAATGACATCGAATTCTGTCTTCTCTTCCGCGGGAGCTGCAGCTTCACCACCGCCTGCTGCCGCCGCCGCGGGCGCCGCCGCCACTGCCGCCGCCGCCGACACACCGAAAGTCTCTTCCATCAGCTTTACCAGCTGTGAAGCTTCCAGCAGCGTCATCTCTTTGATTTGATCGACAATACCCTGAATATCAGCCATGACTTTATCAACTCTCCTGTATCACTATTAAGCAAACACGAAATGAAATTTGAAATTTCAAATCTCAAAGACGTTTGCAATTTGTTCGGCGTCTATCGCGGCTGCATCGCCGCAACTTCTGCCTGACGTGGCCGTCCACCGACTAAGCGACGACCGCCAAACTATTGAGCGTGGCACGGACTTCAATCTGTGATTTCGCCTGACCATTCACAGACTGAAGTCTGTGCCACGAAAATTCCTATGCGCCCTGCGCTTCCTTCTGCGCGCGCACCTGATCCATGACCACGGCGAGATTGCGTGGCACGGCTTGAATCACCGTGACCAATCGCTGCGCCTGTACGTTGATCAGGAAAAGGACCTTCGAGATTAACTCCTCGCGCGACGGCAAATTCGCAATCGATTCAACGTCCTTCAGCTCGACGACTTTGCCTTCGACCAGGCCCACCTTGAAGGTGAAAATTTCGGCGTTGGCCTTGGCAAACTTCGAGATCGCCTTGGACAGGGCTACCGGATCAGTCGTGGTAGTCAAAGCGACCGCCGTGACACCTTTGAATTGATCGACAACTGGTTCGAGCGCGGTGCCGGCCGCGGCCTTGCGGGCCAGGGTGTTCTTGACCACCTCATAACTGACACCCGCTTCACGCAACTGCCGGCGTAGTTCCTGATCCTTCGCCACGGTCATATTCTTGAAACTAACCAGCATCGCCGCATTCGCCTGTTTGAATTGTTCAGCGAGAGCGTCGAGGTCTTTCTGTTTCTGTGCCTTAGTTTTCATTTGCGCTCCTCACTTATCTTGCAAATACGGTCTCATCCAAAAGAATGCCCGGGCTCATGGTTGACGCCAGATTCACCTTCTTCATGTACTTGCCTTTGGCGGTCGACGGCTTGGCTTTCGCCACGGCATCAATCAAAGCGCGCGTGTTCTCGACGATCTTGTTCTCGTCAAATGAAACCTTGCCGACACCCGTGTGAATCACTCCGGTCTTATCGACCCGATACTCAACCTTGCCGGCCTTTGTTTCTCTTACCGCCGTCTTCACATCCGGCGTGACGGTCCCGGTTTTCGGATTAGGCATCAACCCGCGCGGGCCGAGCACCTTACCCAGGCCGCCGACAAAACGCATCATGTCAGGCGTCGCGATGACGGCGTCAAAGTCGAGCCAGCCACCCTTAATCTTGTTGACCAAATCTTCGCCGCCGACAAAGTCAGCACCGGCCTCTTCGGCTTCGCGGAGCTTGTCGCCTTGCGCGATGACCACGACGCTCTTGGTTTTCCCCAGGCCGTGCGGCAGCACGATCGTGCCACGCACCAGCTGATCCGCTTTACGCGGATCGACACCCAGCCAGATAGTCAATTCAACCGTTTCGTCGAATTTTGCGAAGGAAATCTCTTTGAGGGTCTTGACCGCTTCGTCGAGACTGTACTTGCGCGTCAGGTCAACCTTCTCCGCTGCCGCGCGGTATTTCTTTCCGTGCTTTTTCATTTACTTAACTCCGAGGTGCAAACGAGATTCTGGAATCTGACTTTGAATTTGAAATCTGGAATTTGAAATTTCAAATCCGCGGTCTAAACGTCCGAACTCTCTCCCTCTCAAACCGAAACGCTCCGGCTGCGGCCAATCCGCAATCCGAATTTCGCATTCCGCATTACTCAACCGTCAAGCCCATCTGCCGCGCCGTGCCCTCGATGGTGCGCATGGCGCTTTCGAGACTCGTGGTGTTCAGATCGGGCATCTTGGTCCTGGCAATCTCCTCGATTTTGGCCTTGGAGATTTTGCCGACCTTCTCTTTCTTTGGATTGCCTGCGCCTTTTGATATGCCGGCGGCCTTCTTCAGAAGATCAGCCGCGGGCGGTGTCTTCGTCTCAAAAGTGAATGAGCGATCCGCATAGACCGTGATGACTACCGGAATCTTCATGTCCGGATCCATCTGCGCAGTCTTCGCATTGAAGGCCTTGCAGAACTCCATGATGTTGACGCCGTGCTGACCCAGGGCCGGGCCAATTGGCGGCGCCGGATTCGCCTTGCCCGCCGGCACCTGCAACTTGATATAACCTGAAATCTTCTTTGCCATTATTCTTCTTCCGTAAACGTTACCTTCTCGACATCCAGGAAATTCAATTCAACCGGAGTCGAACGTCCGAAGATGGTCACCGTCACCTTCAGGGTGGACTTATCTTCGTTAACTTCTTCAACCTTGCCGGTGAAGCTCTGGAACGGCCCCGACTTGATGCGCACGGTTTCGCCGGCCGCATACGAGAATTTCGGCTTCGGCTTCTCTTCGGCCGCGGCCTGCTGGTTTAGAATCTGGTCGACCTCATCCTGAGTCAGCGGCGTCGGTGTTTGGCCGCCGACAAATCCCGTCACTTTCGGCGTCGAGCGAATCGCATGGAAAACATCATCCGGAATATGCCCGCGCTCATCGCAATCGATCAGAATCAGCACGTAACCCGGATAAAACATTCGCGCAGATTCGACACGCTTATTACCGCGCATCTCGACCACGGTTTCCGTGGGCACGAGTACTTGCACGATCGCGCTCTCCAGATCAGTGCCCGCGACGCGAGCTTTCAGGCTTTCACAAACCTTCTTCTCATGTCCGGAATACGTATGAAGTATGAACCACTGATGCATGAAAATGTCTCTCTATCAGCCTCCGAGGAAAACGCGCAGATGATCAATTAAGAAAGCCCAAACCCGATCGATGCCGAACAGGTAAAGCGCGAAGAACACAACTGCCACCAGGGTGATTACCGTCGTGTTCTGAACTTCTTTGGCCGTCGGCCACGAGACGCGACGCATCTCCGCGCGCGTATCGCGAATAAACTGTCCGAGGCGCGCAAGGAAACCGGGCGCCGCAGCACGCTGCTTTCCATGCGCCGACTTGCCGCTGGATTTCTTCGGCAGTTGGGCAGACGCGTCGGTAACGCTCGATGTTCCGATTTCCGATTCTTCTTCGCTCACGCTGATTTCGTCTAACTTCTCGGCCACTACTTGCTCTCTTATCTGGCAGGGGTACCAGGATTCGAACCCGGACTTTCGGTTTTGGAGACCGACGTGCTAGCCGTTGACACTATACCCCTTTGTCAAAGGATGAATTCTGAAGGATGAAGGATGAATGAAGACCAGGCTTTCATCCTTCCGCCTTCATCATTCCTACTTGGTCTCCTTGTGATCCGTGTGCTTACGGCAGCGTCGGCAGAACTTTTTGAACTCCAGACGATCCGGAGTTGTTTTCTTGTTCTTCGTCGTCGTGTAATTGCGGCTTTTGCAATCACCGCACTGCAATACAATGTTATCGCGTGGCATTACTCAAACCCTCGTCCGTCGTCAGTTGTCCGTTGTCAGTGGTTCGCAGTCGCTTCGCGCAACTGACGACTGACTACCGACTACTGACTATTCAACAACTTCCGACACTGTTCCCGCGCCCACCGTGCGGCCGCCTTCGCGAATCGCGAAGCGCAGGCCCTTCTCCATGGCGATCGGCGCAATCAGTTCAATTTCCATCTGCACGTTGTCGCCCGGCATTACCATCTCTACGCCTTGCGGCAGATGCGCTACGCCAGTCACGTCCGTCGTCCGGAAATAAAACTGCGGCCGGTAGCCGGTAAAGAACGGCGTATGTCGGCCGCCTTCTTCCTTCGTCAACACGTAAGCTTCCGCTTTGAATTTTGTGTGCGGCGTGATCGAGCCGGGCTTCGAAATTACCTGACCGCGCTCAATGTCTT
>JBIOZK010000117.1:0-100063 GCA_044870975.1 Pyrinomonadaceae bacterium | reverse complement strand
AAGACATTGAGCGCGGTCAGGTAATTTCGAAGCCCGGCTCGATCACGCCGCACACAAAATTCAAAGCGGAAGCTTACGTGTTGACGAAGGAAGAAGGCGGCCGACATACGCCGTTCTTTACCGGCTATCGCCCGCAGTTTTATTTCCGGACGACGGACGTGACTGGCGTAGCGCATCTGCCGCAGGGGGTGGAGATGGTAATGCCGGGCGACAACGTGCAGATGGAAATTGAACTGATTGCGCCGATCGCCATGGAGAAGGGCCTGCGCTTCGCGATTCGCGAAGGCGGCCGCACGGTGGGCGCGGGTACGGTATCCGAAGTTGTTGAGTAGTAGAGATCTCAAATTTCAAATTTGAGATCTGAGATGAGAAATCAATGCTGAACGAAAAAATCAGAATCAGGCTCAAGGCTTACGACCATCGCGTCCTGGATCAGTCGACGACGGAAATCGTCGAGACCGCAAAGCGAACCGGCGCGCGGGTGGCTGGGCCGATTCCGCTTCCCACGGTCAAAAACAAGTGGACCGTGTTGCGTTCGCCGCACGTCGATAAGAAATCGCGCGAGCAGTTTGAAATCAGAACGCACAAGCGCCTGATGGACATTCTCGATCCGACCCCGCAGACAGTTGATGCGTTGATGAAGTTGGATCTGCCGGCGGGTGTGGACGTGGAAATTAAGGCGTTTGGCAAGCAATAGCTCTCAGCTCTCAACCGTCAGCAGTAATCACGGTTGGCTGATAGCTGAATGCTGACAGCTCTTAGGCTTAGAAAAATGATTAACGGAATCATCGGCAAGAAAGTTGGAATGACGCAGTTGTTTGCGGCGGATGGCACGGTCACTCCGGTGACGGTTATCAAAGCCGGGCCCTGCGTTGTCGTGCAGAAGAAAACCGCGGGCGGGAAAGATGGTTACGACGCGGTGCAGCTCGGGCTGGTCGAGGACCGGCCGATCAAGCTGAAGAATGTTAACAAGCCGATGCGCGGCCATTTTGAGAAGACGGGCGCCGGCATTCCGCCGACCCGAATTCTGAAAGAGTTTCGTTTGACGGCTTCGGATGACAGCACGAACGTGGGCGACAAGATTCTCGTGGATCAGTTTGCCGACGGCGACATTGTCGACGTGGTGGGCAAATCAAAAGGTCGCGGATTCGCGGGAACCGTTAAGCGTCACAACTTTAATCGCGGGCCGGAATCGCATGGTTCGATGAACGTGCGCGCGCCGGGATCGATTGGCCAATCTGCTTATCCGTCAAGGGTCATCAAAGGCATGCGCTCTTCGGGTCACATGGGCGATGTGCGGGTAACCGTGAAGCGGCTGACGGTCGCGCGGGTTGATGCAGAGAATAATTTGTTGATGATTCGCGGTGCGGTGCCAGGCGCGAATGGAACTGTGGTCGTCGTCAAGAAGGCGGCGCGCCAAAAGTAGAAAAGCAACTCCTATGTTTAAGACGGAGGGTCCGTTATGCCAACAGCGAAAGTTCTAGACCTCACCAGCAAAGAAGTGGGTGAGATCGAACTACCCGACGCGGTGTTCGGCGTACCACTTAACGAGCCGCTGATTCATGAAGCGGTGCGGAGTTTCCTCGCGAATCGCCGCGCGGGGACGTCGGCCACCAAGACGCGCGGAGATGTCTCCGGCGCAGGCCGCAAGTTGTGGAAACAGAAAGGCACCGGGCGCGCGCGTATCGCGAGCTTGCGTTCGCCGCTCTGGAAAGGCGGCGGCAATGTGCACGGGCCGCAGCCGCGTGACTGGTCCTACAACTTGCCGAAGAAGATGCGCAAGCGCGCCATGTGTTCGGCAATTTCGGAACGGCTGCGCGAGGGCAACCTCGTGATCGTCAGCGAGTGGGCGCTGGAACACCCGAAGACGAAAGAGTTTCTCGGCACGCTGGGGACTTTGAAGCTGGCAGGTAAGACTTTGATCGTTGACTCGCTGAAGAATACCAAGCTGATGCTGGCTTCGCGCAACGTGCAGACGGCCAAGGTGGTCAACAGCTATGGCGTGAACATTTACGATCTGGTGAATCATCAGAAAGTCGTCCTGACGCCGAAGACAGTCGAGGAGTTGATCGGAATTTTGCAGCCGCGCGCTAAAGACGACGAGGAAGCGGAATATCGGGCTCGCCGTGACGGCAGCGATGGCGGGCAGGGACGGCGAATGCCGGGAAATAGAGGAGCGGCAGCGTAGCGATGCGAACCGTTTGGGACATTATTAAATCGCCGGTGATCACCGAAAAGGCTCTGGTCGCCAAGGAAGAGACGCAGGATCGCCGGCAGCTTTTGACGTTTCGCGTCGATCGGCGCGCGACCAAGCCGGAGATCAAGAATGCGGTTGAAACGATCTTCCAGGTGAAGGTTGATTCGGTGCGGACCGCGCAGTTCCTGGGCAAGATGGCGCGGCGCGGACGCTTCGAAGGACGCAAGCCTTCCTGGAAGAAGGCGTTTGTGACTTTGAAGCAGGGCGAGAAGCCGGTCGATTACGGCGAAGCGATCTAGAAGGCCGTCAGTGGTCAGCTGTCAGTAGTCAGTTGCAACTGACAACGAACAACTGACGACGGACAAAACGAAATGGGAATTAAGAAACTAACACCGACATCGCCGGCGCGACGCTATCAGACTTATCTGACGCGCGACGAGCTGACCGTGGGCGCGATTCCGGAGAAGTCGCTGCTTGAGCCGAAGAAGCGTATTTCAGGTCGCAACAACGACGGGCGCATCACGGTGCGTCGGCGCGGCGGCGGCCACAAACGTTTCTATCGGATCGTCGATTTCAAGCGCGACAAGGACGGCGTGCCCGGGCGCGTGACGCAGATTGAATACGACCCGAACCGCTCGTCGAATATCGCTTTGGTGACTTATCTCGACGGCGAAAAGCGCTACATCATCGCGCCGGTTGGCTTGGAAGTCGGCAAGACGATCGCCAGCGGCGAGGACGCGGACATTCTGCCGGGCAACACTTTGCCGATTCGGAATATTCCTCTGGGTACGCAGATTCACAATATCGAATTGCGTCCCGGTAAGGGTGGGCAGATGGCGCGGGCGGCGGGATCGTTTGCGCAGTTGCTCGCGAAAGAAGGCGCTTATGCGCAGTTGCGTATGCCTTCAGGCGAGGTGCGGCGTGTGCCGGTTGAGTGCCGCGCGACTGTCGGCCAGGTCGGCAATGTTGAGCATGAAAATGTCAGCTTAGGCAAGGCCGGTCGATCGCGTTGGAAAGGAATTCGTCCCCATGTGCGCGGCGTGGCCATGAACCCGGTCGATCACCCGCATGGTGGTGGTGAAGGTAAGACTTCCGGCGGCCGTAATCCGGTAACGCCCTGGGGCCAGCCGACCCGCGGTTACAAGACGCGCAAGAACAAGCGTACTAAGAAGATGATCGTCAGAGATCGGAGAGTCAAGTAATTGATCCATTGACTCATTGGTTCATTGAATCAATGAAGAAATGAATCAATGAGAAAATATTCAGCTATGCCACGTTCATTAAAAAAAGGTCCCTGGATTGACAAGGGAGTTCGAAAGATGGTCGAGCGCGTGCGCGCTGGTGGTCAGCGTCCGCAGGTGATCAAGACCTGGTCGCGCCGTTCGACGATTACGCCTGACATGGTGGGGTTGACGTTCGGGGTGCACAACGGCAAGCGCCACATTCCGATCTATGTGACTGAGAACATGGTCGGCCATAAGCTGGGCGAATTCGCGCCGACGCGGACGTTCAAGGGTCATTCAGGAACCAAGGCTGAAAAAACCGCAAAGGTGGCACCGGCGGCAGCGCCCGCAGCGACAGCTTAACGGGGCAGTAGCCCGACCGTGAGGGAGGGCGCAAAAGATTATGGAAGCAAGAGCGAGTGCAAAATATCTCCGCGGGTCGGCGCAGAAAGCGCGGCTGGTTGTCGACATGATTCGCGGCAAGAACGTGAACCAGGCGTTGGCCATCCTGCGCTATTCGAACAAGCGCGCGGCGCTGGGCATCGAGAAGTGCGTGAAGTCGGCGATCGCGAATGCGAACGAAGCGGCTGAGAAGGCGAACATCTCGGTTGACCCGGACGATCTTTGGGTGAAGGCGGCTTTTGCCGACCAGGGCCCGACCAAGAACCGACGTCGCATGCGTCCGGCGCCGCAGGGTCGCGCTTATAAAGAGCGCCGGCATTTCTGTCACATCACAATTCTGGTGTCGACTGACAGCAAGGATGCGCAGGCCAAGACTGACGGCAAGGCGGTGGAAGCGACGCCGGCGGCAAGCAAGCGCGCGAAGCGCGGTGGAGCAGCGGCGGCCCCGAGGGCGAAACGAGCGGCTAAGCCCGAAGCGGCAAGCGAAGTGAGTGAAGCTCCGGAGAAGAAAGCCAGCGCGAAAACCGGCGCCAAAAAGAGCGCCTCAAAGTCGGGCGCGGCGGTGAAGCGGAAAAAGAAGGAAGAGTAACGATAGACGGACCTGAGATTTCAATTTGAGATTCCAAGTTTCAAATTCAAAAGTCCAGATTCCAAAAGAGAGTCAGATTCAGAGAACGGAGTAAAGTTTGGGCCAAAAAGTTCATCCATACGGCTTTCGCCTCGGCTACAACAAGGACTGGCATTCGCACTGGTTCGCGAAGCGGCAGTTCGGCGATTTTCTGATTGAAGATTTGAAGCTGAAGGCCGATCTGAAAAAGCGCTTCGCTGGCGCGGGCGTCTCGCACGTCGACGTTGAGCGGGCGGCGAATCGTCTGAAGATCATTATCTACACTTCGCGTCCGGGCATCATCATCGGCCGCAAGGGTTCGGAGATTGACAAGCTGAAGGGCGATATCTCATCGCGCACCGGCCGCGAGGTCCTGGTTTCGATTCAGGAAATTCATAAGCCGGAACTGAATGCGCAGTTGCAGGCGGAGAAGATTGCCGCCCAGCTTGAGAAGCGAATTGCGTTTCGTCGCGCGATGCGTAAGGCCGTGGAAGAGTCGCTGCGATTTGGCGCCCAGGGAATCAAGGTGAAAGTCAGCGGCCGTTTGAACGGTGCTGAAATCGCCCGCAGCGAGTGGCATTTGCAAGGACAGCTGCCGCTGCACACTCTGCGTTCCGATGTTGATTACGGATTCGCGCAGGCGCACACGACGTTTGGAGTGATCGGCGTCAAGGTTTGGATTTATCGCGGACAGATTCTGGATGCCAACGCAGCCATGGCGCGCGGCACTGGAACCGATCCGATTAACGATACACCGCGTCCGCGTGAAGGCCGCGCGCCGCGACCGCGTCCGCGCCGAGAAAGGCCACAGGAGTAATTCTGAGATCTCAAATTTGAGATTTGAAATTTGAGAGCTGGGATTTGAGAAAAAACCGATGTTGATGCCGAAGAAAGTTAAGCATCGTAAACAGATGCGTGGTCGAATGAAGGGCGTCGCTAATCGCGGCAGCGCGATCAGCTTTGGCGAATTTGGTCTGAAGACGCTGGAAGCGGCGTGGATTACCGATCGGCAAATTGAAGCGGCCCGTATTGCGATGACGCGCCACATCAAGCGCGGCGGCAAGATTTGGATTCGCATGTTTCCGGACAAGCCGGTGACCAAGAAGCCGGCGGAAACCCGTATGGGTAAAGGCAAAGGCGCGCCTGAGTATTGGGTGGCCGTGGTTAAGCCGGGCCGGATTCTCTACGAGATTGAAGGCGTGGATGAGAAGACCGCACGCGAAGCGATGAAGCTGGCGTCACAGAAGCTTCCGATCAAGACGAAGTTTGTCACGCGCGCGGAGCAAGAAGGAGGCGCGATATAAGTTTCAAGTTTCGGTTTAAGGTTTCAGGTTGATAGCCAGCTTGAAACATGAAACTTGAAACCTGCAACACGAGCGCAGCGAGTTATGAAGAGACGTGAGGAAGTCGACAAGTATCGCGACATGGGAGATGACGATCTCGCTGAAGAAGTGAATCGTTTGAAAGAGTCGCTGTTTCGCCTGAATTTTAAGTTGGCGCTCGGCGAAGTCGACGCGATTAAGAAAATGCGCCAGGAAAAGAAGTCGCTCGCGCGCATTCGCACCGAGGTGCGTCAGCGCGAGATGGCGGCGAGTAAATAGACGGGTGCGCGCTCCTCTGGAGTGCGGTCCGATTAAGCACGCCGGAGGCGTGCGTACCGAAAGAAATGTTTAGAAGAAAAAAGAAAGACGACGAGCCGACCGATACTCCGGCAGCGGCAGAGCAAACCGAGGCGTCCGCGACTGAGGCCCCGGCGGAACCTGCGGCGGAAGCGTCGGCTCCGGCAGCGCCGGAAGCCGCGACGACCGCTGCGGCTGGCGACGCGAAAGCGACCTCGGCAAAACGCCGCGGTAATCGCGTGCAGAAGGTCGGCACCGTTTCATCCGACAAGATGCAGAAGACCGTGGTGGTACGCGTCGATCGGCTGGTGCTGCATCCTAAATATCGTCGTTACGTACGGCGGACATCGAAATTCATGGCGCATGACGATCTCGGATCGACGATCGGCGACCGCGTACGCATCGTGGAAACGCGACCGCTGTCGACCAGGAAGCGTTGGCGCGTAGTTGAAATCGTGCAGAAGGCGGCGAAGTAGTCATGATTCAAATGATGACCTCGCTCGAGGTCGCTGACAATTCGGGAGCGCGGCGCGTCGAGATGATCATGGGCATCGGCGGCTCGACCGGCGCGATTGCCAGTCTCGGCGATCGCATCAAGGTCACCGTCAAGGAAGCATCGCCCGATGGCACCATCAAGAAGGGCACGGTCCAGGACGCGGTAATTGTGCGGACGCGCAAGGAAGTGCGACGTCGCGACGGCACCTACATCCGGTTCGATCAGAACGCGGCGGTGTTGATTAAGGAAGACGGTACGCCCATCGGGACCCGCGTGTTTGGTCCGGTGGCGCGTGAACTGCGCGATAAGAATTATATGAAGATTGTTTCTTTGGCGCCGGAAGTTATCTGAACGTAAGGCGCGGAGCTGAAATGATAAAGGCAAGGAAGCGAGTAAAGATTAAGAAGAACGATCAGGTGGTGCTGATCGCCGGTCGCGACAAAGGCAAGCGTGGTCGCGTGCTGGCAGTGGCGCCGACGCGCGGCAAGGTCAAGGTCGAAGCCGCGGGTGTGATCAAACGCCATCAGCGCGCCGCGGGCAATAAGAGCGGCGGCATCATCGACAAAGAATCGTGGATTGATATCTCGAATGTGCAGATTGTCGATCCGCAATCAGGCAAGCCTTCGCGGGTTGCGTACAAGCGCGACGCTGAAGGAGATAAGTTCAGAGTGGCGACGGCCAGCGGACACACGATAGAGAAGTAAGTAGTGAATCGTGAATCGTAAATAGACGGCGGTGCTGACTTAGCTATTTACGGTTTACGATTAACGATTCACAAAATCATGGCTAGACTGAAAGAGCGTTATCAAAAAGAAGTCGCACCGGCGATTGCCAAGGAGTTCGGAATTAAGAATTCGATGGCGATTCCGCGGCTCTCGAAAATCGTGCTCAACATGGGCATGGGTGAGGCAATCTCGAACGCAAAAGTGCTCGACACGGCGGTTGAAGAACTGAAATCGATTGCCGGACAGAAGCCGGTGATTACCCGCGCGAAAAAATCGATTGCGAGTTTCAAGCTGCGCGAAAAGATGCCGATTGGCGTGATGGTCACCCTGCGCGGCGAGCAGATGTACGAGTTCTTCGATCGGCTGGTGTCGATTGCGCTGCCGCGGGTGCGAGATTTTCGGGGCGTATCGCCGAAGGCGTTCGACGGGCGTGGCAATTACACGATCGGAATTCGCGAACAGCTGATCTTTCCGGAAATTGACTTTAACAAAGTCGACAAGCTGCGCGGGATGAACATTTCGATTGTGACGACGGCCCGTGACGACGATCAGGCGCGGGCGCTTTTGAAGGCGTTGGGAATGCCTTTTAGAACGTAGAGGTTGGAGATCAGAGATCAGAGATCAGAGGTCAGAGGCAAACAAAATCACCAGCCTCCAGTCTCTAACCTCTAACATCTGAGGTTGCATGGCAAAGAAATCATTAATCGCGAAAGCTAATCGGAAGCCGAAATTTTCGTCACGCGCGTACACGCGTTGCCGCCGTTGCGGACGCCCGCGCGCGTACCTGCGAAAATTTCATCTGTGCCGCATTTGTTTCCGCGAGTTGGCGCTGGCTGGTCAAATCCCCGGCGTCGTGAAGTCGAGTTGGTAATTGCGTCAGTGGTCAGTTGTCCGTCGTCAGTTGGAAAGAACGACGCGAACAACTGACGACGGACAAGTGACAACGGACATTTTTGGAGTTTAAGGAATGACTGATCCTATTGCCGACATGTTGGCGCGAATTCGGAACGCCGTCTCGGCCAAACATTCGCGCGTCGATATCCCAGCCTCGAAGCTGAAGCTGGAGATCGCGCGCATCCTGAAAGAGGAAGGCTACATCAACAACTTCGTCATCAAGGGCGAAGGCGCGAAAAAGGTGGTGCGCATATTTTTGCGTTACGACGCGCGCGGCACCTCTTCGATCACGCATCTGGCGCGCGTATCGCGGCCAGGTCGCAGAGTGTATGTCGGCTCGCACGACATTCCGCGCGTGCTGGGCGGCTATGGAGTGAATATCGTTTCAACTTCGCGCGGCCTGATGAGCGGCAAGATGGCGCGCAAGGAAAACGTCGGCGGCGAGTTGCTGGCGGAAGTCTACTAAGAATTATTCATTGATCCATTGATCCAATGATTCAATGAACAAATGAACCAATAAACATATGTCTCGCATTGGAAAGAAACCGATAACGATCCCGCAGGGCGTCACCGTCACCATCAAAGAGGGTGAATTGGAAGTGAAGGGCACGAAGGGCGTGCTCAAGACGCCCATCCCCGCAGGGGTGACATTCAAGCAGGAAGAAGGCTCGCTGGTAGCGGAGCGCGCTTCGAACGATCAGGCGGCGGTACATGGCCTGGCGCGGGCGTTGGCCAACAACGCGATTGTTGGGGTGACCGAAGGCTTTTCGAAGCAGATGGATATCGTCGGCGTCGGTTACAAAGCTGACGTTCAGGGCCGGAAGATTGTTTTCGCGCTCGGCTACTCGCACCCGATCGAGTTTTCCCTGCCGGAAGGTATTGAAGCGAAAGCTGAGCGTCTGACGACTAAGGGCAGCATTCAGCAGTATCAAACAACGCTGACAGTGACCGGAATCGACAAGCAGAAGCTTGGCCAGGTCTGCGCGGAAATGCATCAGCTGCGCAAGCCTGACGCCTATAAAGGCAAGGGCGTACGGTATGCGGATGTGCAGTTGAAATTGAAGCCTGGGAAGACAGGCAAATAGTAAATCGTAAATCGTGAATAGGATTCTATTTGCGATTCACGATTAGCGATTCACGAAAATGGCTAATCGAAATAGAGCAGAAGTAAGAACCGCGGTTCATCGCCGGATTCGTCACAAGGTGCGGGGCTCAGGCGACCGTCCGCGTCTGGCGGTTTATCGCAGCTTGAATCATATTTACGCCCAGGTGATCGATGACGACAAGGCGCAGACCCTGGCGTCGGCTTCCACCACCGAGAAGGCGCTCGGCGTAAAGTCTGGCGGGAACATCGAGGCGGCAAAGAAGATCGGTCAGACGATCGCCGAACGGGCGTTGGCCGCAGGTGTGAGCAGTGTGGTTTTCGATCGGGGCGGTTATCTTTATCACGGCCGCGTCAAGGCTTTGACCGACGCGGCGCGCGCGGCAGGCCTTAACAGGGGTGAAGCCGTTGCCGAAGAGCCTCCTGCGGTGGAAGAACCGGCCGCAGCAGAGCCGGAGGCCAAGCCCAAGAAGGAAAAGAAGGCCAAGAAAGAGAAGAGCGGTAAAGAATCATAATGAGGCAACCGAAACAGAGAATTTTGGCGCAGGGACTCGACCTGAAGGACCAGGTGATTTCGATCAACCGCGTGACCAAGGTGGTGAAGGGTGGTAAGAACCTTTCGTTCGCGGCGCTGGTGGTCGTCGGTGATGAAGGCGGTCATGTTGGTTTCGGCACCGGCAAAGCGCGCGAAGTGCCTTTGGCAATCAAAAAAGGCGTGGAAGCGGCCAAGAAGAATTTGATTCGCGTGCCGTTGATTGAAAATACCCTGCCGCATGAGTTGATCGGGCGCTTTGGCGCCGGGCGGGTGCTGATGAAGCCTGCTTCTGAAGGAACGGGCGTGATTGCCGGCGGCGCCGTCCGGGCCGTCATGCAGGCGGCGGGTGTGCGCGACGTGCGCACCAAGGTGCTTGGTTCGACGAACCCGCACAACGTCGTGCGGGCAACTTTCGATGGACTGCTGCGCATGAAGGACCCGTTTGAAGTGGCCCGGTTGCGCGGCAAGCAGGTTGAGGAACTTTAGAGAGAGTTCTGAATTTTGAATTTTAAGTTTTGAATTATGGCGAAGAAGAAAACAGCAGAAGCTGCGGCTAGCAAAATCAAGATTCAGTACTATCGCAGCACGATTGCGTTTCCGACGAAACAGAAAGAGATCGTACGCAGCCTGGGTCTCCACAAGTTGAATCAAGTTGTCGAGCGGCCTGATACGCCGTCGATGCGCGGCGCGGTAGCGAAGGTGCCGCACTTGCTCAGAATTATTGAATAAGACAATGACACTCAGCCTTAACAATCTTCATCCGGCAAAAGGATCGACGCACAAGAAGAAGCGGCTCGGTCGCGGACCAGGCACCGGGCTCGGCAAGACCGCCGGTCGTGGCGAAAAGGGCCAAAAGTCTCGCTCGGGTTACTCGTCGAAGACCGGCTTCGAAGGCGGCCAGATGCCGCTGCATCGTCGTCTGCCCAAGCGTGGCTTTACTAATATTTTTAAGAAACAGTGGATCGAAGTGAGCCTCGACGCGCTTGAGAAAAATTTTGACGCCGACACCGAGATCACGCCCGAGATGCTGCACAAGCGCGGCATTATCAAGAAGGCCAAACATGACATCGTGGTGCTCGGCAACGGTGAAGTAACCAAGGCGCTCAAAGTTTCAGCGCACCGTTTTACGAAGAGCGCGAAAGAGAAGATCGAGAAAGCCGGTGGCGCGGCAAATGTGATTGAAGCGCCGGTAGCGCAGACCTAACGTCTGTGGTCGCACGTTCGCCTAACACAGACTGAAGTCTGTGCCACTTTCTTTATGGAAAAATTTCTCGCCGCAGTTCGGAACATGTTTCAGGTGCCGGATCTCCGCCGGCGCATTTTCTTTACCCTGGGCTTGTTGGCAATTTACCGGCTCGGCGCGCACATTTCCGCTCCCGGAATCAACAAGCAAAGACTCGACCAGGTTTGGCATGACGTCAGCGGCACGCTCCTCGGGGTGCTCGATCTTTTCTCCGGCGGCAACTTCCGTCTGATTTCGGTTTTTGCCTTAGGGGTTACGCCTTACATCACCTCCTCAATCATTTTGCAGTTGATGACCGTCGTCTC
This sequence comes from Pyrinomonadaceae bacterium, assembly GCA_044870975.1. Lineage (GTDB taxonomy): Bacteria > Acidobacteriota > Blastocatellia > Pyrinomonadales > Pyrinomonadaceae > UBA11740. Next base: position 88,715 of record JBIOZK010000117.1, on the reverse strand, counting down.
GCCGCGACTGAAGAAGTTGCAGGAAGAAGGCGAGATGGGACGGCAGAAGATTAATCAGTGGACGCGATACCTGACGGTGGGCCTGGCGGGATTGCAGACTACTTTCGTGGCCCATTGGCTGCAGCTTAACGGTGTCGGCGCTAACACCTGGGGATTTTTGTTGACGACAATCCTCACGCTCACGACCGGGACGATGTTCGTGATGTGGCTGGGCGAGCAGATTACCGAGCGGGGCATTGGCAACGGAATTTCGCTCCTGATCTTTGCCGGTATCGTGATCGGTTTGCCGCGCGGCGTGCAGCAGGTAATGGGTCGCGTTGGTAGCGGCGACACCATGGAGATTCTCGGGGTGGTCGCGCTGGTGGTGGCGCTGGTGGCGATTATCGCCTTTATCGTTTTTGTTGAAGCGGCCCGCCGGAAGATTCCCATCAGCTACGCGAAACGTCACGTCGGACGGCAGCTGGTCGGCGGACAGCAGACGACGATGCCGCTGAAGTTGAACATGGGCGGCGTGATTCCGGTCATCTTCGCGTCGTCTGTGCTTTCGATGCCGCAGAGCCTGTTCTCGGCGCTGCCGCCGAAGGATCCGGCGAACTGGTACGGCAAGATCTTTTCATTTTTCCAGGTGTTTCACGCCGGCGATCCGTACTACGAATTGATCTTCATTTCGCTGATTATTTTCTTTACGTTCTTCTATGTGTCCATAGTTTTCAACGTGGAAGAGGTTGCGGATAACCTGCGCAAGCACGGTGGATTTATGCCGGGCATTCGGCCGGGCCGGGCCACTGCTGAGTATCTCAATACTATCCTTACGCGACTGACGACGGTGGGCGCCATTTACCTGGCAATGGTCGCTTTCTTTCCGCAGTTTATGTTGAGCGGATTCAAGGTTGGCCGTCTGCCGTTCATCGGGACGGCCCTGGAATCGTTCGTCAGTACGACGCCGGGTCTGGGGTGGGTCCCGACAGGCCTGGGATACCAGTTTTATTTTGGCGGCACCAGTCTGCTGATTTTGGTCGGCGTGGCCATGGACACGGTCAATCAGATCGAGGCCCAGCTGATCATGAGGAACTACGAAGGATTCACCAGCGGTGGCAGATTGCGCGGCCGACGCGTCTGATTGATCAAGAGGCCATGTCTAAGGTTATCGTTCTCATGGGCGCGCCCGGGGCCGGCAAAGGCACCCAGGCGCGTTTGCTCCAAGAGCGGTTAAATCTGCCTCAGATTTCCACTGGCGACATGTTTCGGGCCCTGGCGCAGACGCAAAGCCCGCTCGCCGAAGAAGTTCGCGCCATCCAGCAGGCCGGTCGACTGATCCCGGATGATGTCGTGATTCGCGTAGTGGAGGATCGGACATCGCAACCAGATTGTCCGAACGGTTATGTGCTCGATGGCTTTCCCCGGACTGCGGCCCAGGCCGAGATGCTCGAGGAGTTGGCGATGCGTCAGGGAAACTCGCTGTCCGCGATTTTGATCGAGGTGCCATTTGAGTTGCTGGAAAGGCGCATGACCGGCCGGCGAAGTTGTCCGGTGTGCGGCGAGATTTACAATATTTATTTTCGTGCGCCGAAGCATGATTCGCGTTGTGACCTGCATCCTGACGCCGAATTGATTCATCGCGCCGACGATGACGAACAGAAAGTGCGCGTTCGTCTCGAGACTTTCAACCGCGAGACGGCGCCTCTGCTCGAATATTACCAGCGGACGGGACGCCTGCAGCGGGTGGATGGAACCCAGGATCCGGAACAGATTCATGCTGCGATTGCGCGGCTTTTGAATGGCGACCAAATGTTTACGGCGGCCTAAATGATCATCGGAAAGTCGCAAAAAGAGATCGACAAGATGCGCGCCGCGGGCCAGCTCGTGGGAGCTGTGTTGCAGCACTTGCGCACGATGGTGGCGCCGGGCATCACCACCCTGGAAATCGATGGCGCCGCGGAAAAGATGATTCGCGATGGCGGCGCCTATCCGACCTTCAAGGGCTACAACGGATTTCCATTTTCGATTTGCGCTTCGGTTAATGAACAGGTAGTTCACGGATTTCCGTCGCAATATGAGTTGAAAGAAGGCGATATCTTTTCGATCGATGTTGGCGCTACGCTCGATGGATTCGTCGGTGATACGGCGACCACGGTGCCGGTTGGTAAGATTGCCGACGATCGCATGCAGCTGTTGCGGGTCACCGAAGAGTGCCTGCGGCTGGCGATCGAACAATGCCAGGTGGGAAACCATCTCGGCGATATCGGGTTTGCCGTGCAGTCGTACGCGGAGGCTCACGGGTATTCAATTGTGCGCGACTACGTCGGCCACGGTATCGGCCGGCGGATGCATGAAGACCCGCAAATTCCCAACTATGGGAAACCCGGCAAGGGACCGAAGATCAAGAAAGGTTATGTTTTCGCACTGGAACCCATGGTCAACATGGGCTCGTTGCATACAAAGACGCTGCAGGATGGTTGGACGGTGGTGACCGTCGACGGCCAGCCCAGCGCGCACTTTGAGCATACGGTGGCGATTACTGAAGAGGGCCCGGAGGTGCTGACGAAGGTCCGTTCAACGGTCGAAGAGTTGGTGACGGCGGCGTGAGGTTTCGTCGCGGCTTGGCTTTTGCTTGAGCCGCATGGTAGTATCCGAAGTTTGCCAGCAAAGGCGAATTCGTGTCTGTATGGCGAAGGAAGAGGCGATAGAGGTCATGGCAAAAGTCCTCGAAACGCTGCCGAACGCAATGTTTCGAGTAGAGCTGGAAGAAAGCCAGCATCAAGTGTTGGCACATATCTCCGGCAAGATGCGCAAACACTTCATTCGGATTCTTCCCGGCGACAAGGTTTTGGTTGAGTTATCGCCTTACGATTTGAATCGAGGCCGCATCACGTACCGTTACAAGTAGGTTTGAAATGAAAGTCCGCGCGTCGGTTAGAAAGATTTGTGATAAATGCAAGGTGATTCACCGCAAGGGTGTGGTGCGCGTCATTTGCACGAATCCTAAACATAAACAGAGACAGAAATAGGGAGTAAGGAAGCTTTATTTGGGTTCTGAATTCGCTCTCAAGTTGATTCAAGATTCAAAATTCAAGATTCCAAATTTGAAATATGGCTCGTGTCGCAGGTGTAGATCTTCCGCCCAATAAGCGCGCAGAGATCGGTCTAACGTACATCTATGGGGTTGGTCGCTCGCGGTCGGCTTCGATTCTGAAGGAAGCCAATGTGAATGTCGACACCAAGGTCCGCGATTTGACTGAGGACGATCTCGGTAAGATTCGCTCGATCCTTGAAGCGCAGGGGGAGATCGAAGGCGATCTGCGCAAGCGCATTCAGATGGACATCAAACGTCTGATGGATATCGGCGCTTATCGCGGTTTGCGTCATCGTCGCGGACTGCCGGTTCGCGGACAGCGCACACATACCAACGCGCGCACCCGCAAGGGTCCGCGTCGCGCGACCATTGCGAAGAAGAAGGCGCCCGGCAAGAAATAGCGTAAGCAATCAGCGTTCAGCTACCAGCCGTCGCCCGCTGGTTTTGCTGAAAGCTAGAAACTGAAAACTGGCAGCTTAAGAAAATGGCTAAAGCAGCAGGAAGCGGCAAAAAGAAGGTCTTTCGCAAGAAAGAGAAGAAGAACATTCCGAGCGGGATCGTCTATATCGCGGCGTCGTTTAATAACACGATGATCTCGATTACCGATTTGGAAGGGAACCTGGTGGCGCAGTCGTCTTCGGGCGCGCGCGGCTTCCGCGGTTCGCGCAAGGGGACGCCGTTCGCCGCGCAACAGGCTGCTTACGAAGCCGCGCGCAAGGCGATGGAAGCCGGGATGCAGCAATGCGAGGTGCGCGTCAAGGGTCCGGGCGGTGGCCGTGAGTCAGCGATTCGCGCGATCAATAACGCGGGTATTCGTGTGATTGCGATTCGCGATACGACTCCAATTCCGCACAACGGATGCCGGCCGCCGAAGCGGCGTAGAGTTTGAGAAGTGGTGATAGGTGATAAGTGATGGGTGATAAGAAATTCTTTTTACCCATCACCCATCACTTATCACTGAAGTTGTAGACCTAAAGGATGAAGGGCTCCGAGCTTCAATTTCAAATCTCAAAGTTGAAATTTGAATCAACCGAAGTTCGCGGCCTGTAAACTTTTCCGTCTGATATTTAGACTGGAGGCAGAAACGATTGGCTAGGTATAGAGATGCGGTGTGCCGCTTGTGCCGCCGCGAAGGTGCAAAACTCTTCCTTAAGGGAGATCGCTGTTACAAGCCTTCTTGTCCCATCGAAAAACGCGGTACGCAACCGCCGGGACAGCATGGCAACTCGATGCGTCGCGGTAAAGCGCTCGCCGGTTACGGCCAGCAATTGCGCGAAAAGCAGAAGGTCAAGCGGATCTACTTCATCCTCGAAGGACAATTCCGGAACTATTTTGAGCGCGCCGCGCGTCAAAAGGGCATCACGGGCGAGAACCTTCTGTTCCTGCTCGAACGCCGTTTGGACAACACGGTGTATCGCGCCGGCTTTTCGACTTCGCGTCGGCAGGCGCGGCAGCTTGTCAATCACGGCCACGTGCTCGTGAATGATAAGAAGGTCGATATTCCTTCATACCAGGTGAAGCCCGGTGATGTGATTTCGATTAAGGAAGGCAGCCGCAAAAACGTGCACGTTGAAGGTGCCTGGCAGACGGCGGCCGGACGTGGACGGCCTGCGTGGATTAACGCCGGCGGAGATATGACAGCGAGTGTGGCTTCGCTGCCGACGCGTGAAGATGTCGATCGCTCGATCAACGAGCAACTGATTGTCGAACTTTATAGTAAGTAGTTAACGTGCGAATCGGGGCACGACTGCGCAGCGTGCACGACTCGCTTCTCCTCAATTCTGACGGTACGTTATGGATCAAAATAATCTCTGGACAGGTTTTCAAATGCCGCGGCGTCTGGCGGCGGATAGCGACACTTTGACCGAGCGCTACGGCCGGTTCTCGGCGCAGCCTTTTGAGCGCGGCTTCGGTACGACGGTAGGCAATTCATTGCGTCGCGCTTTGCTTTCTTCGATTGAGGGTGCCGCGATCACAGCGGTAAAGATTGAAGGCGTCGAACACGAATTCTCTTCGATCAAAGGCGTCGTCGAAGACGCAACCGATGTCATCCTGAATCTGAAGCAGGTGCCATTTAAACTGCATGGCAACGAGCCCAAGACCCTGACGATCTCAAAGAGCGGCGGCGGTGAAGTTACCGCTGGCGATATTGAGGCGGATGCGGACGTCGAGGTGCTCGACCCGTCGCTGCACATTGCGACCGTTAGCGACGGCGGCCGGCTCAATGTCGAGATGCGTCTGAAACGCGGGCGTGGTTACGTGTCTGCTGAACGCAATTTCGACGAGGATTTGTCGCTGGGTTACATCCCCATCGATTCCGTCCACACGCCCGTCAAGAAAGTTAATTACACGGTCGATGCGGCGCGCCTGGGGCAGAACACCGAGTACGACAAGCTGAGCATTGAGGTTTGGACCGACGGCTCGATCAAGCCCGATGATGCGATTGGCCTGGCGGCGAAGTTGATCAAGGACCACATGGCCATCTTCATTAACTTTGAAGAGGACACGGAAGAGTATAGCTATCAGCAAGCCGAGCGTGCGCCGTTGCCGCGCAACGATCAGTTGGATCGATCGGTTGACGAACTGGAGCTTTCCGTCCGCTCATACAATTGCTTGAAGAACGCCGGCATCAAGACCATCCGCGACCTCGTGCAGCGTTCCGAACGCGAGATGCTCGCGACCAAGAACTTCGGTAAGAAGTCGCTGGGCGAAATCCGCGACATTCTGCGCGGCATGGGTCTCGACTTCGGGATGCAGTTCGACGAGCAGGGCAATCCAATTCCCGGATCGGGCGAAGGCGCCGTCGATGATCTCGGCGATGAAGAGAACGACGAATTTGCCGAGGCTGTGCAGTAAGGTAGAGGAATCATGCGTCATCTTAAGGCCCATCGGAAACTGGGGCGACCAACCGAACACCGCATCTCGATGTTGCGAAATCTGGCGACCTCGCTGGTTAATTCGCGCGAAGATCGCATTGTGACGACCTTGCCGAAGGCGAAGGAATTGCGGCCGTTTATCGAAAAAGCAATTACGCTCTCGCGCCGAGCAGCAAGTTTGGAAGGCAACGGTGCGGAAGTCCAGAGTGTCCACTTGCGGCGCCAGGCAGCCTCGTATTTTCACGCCGGCAATTTTCGGCGGGCGATTACAACGCGGCGCGGCCAAGTTCCGCCGCCCCGTACGGCTGGAGTCGCCGCGCTCACGCGTCTGTTTGACGAACTGGGCGAGCGCTTTAAGGATCGGCCCGGCGGTTACACGCGCATCATCAAGATGGGCCGGCGTGCCGGCGATGGTGCGGAGCTGGCAATCATCGAATTTGTCGATAACGCGCGCGAGAAGGAAGCGCAGACGGCTTCGAAGAAGCGGGCGAAGGGATCGAGCAAGAAGAAGGACACCAAATCTGCCGACACTGAAACGGCGGAGACCAAGAACAACGAATAGCACGCCCCCGTGTGCGCAGCCCCGACTCGGTATTATGCTGACTCGGGGCTCTTGCTTTAATCGAGAACGGGCGCCGGATTCAACCGCAACCGACCCCAGGAGGTGCGATGTCCACCGGAGCAAAGAAGGCCATGGCCGACCAGGAAAACAAATCAGCCGAGATCGTTTCGACGCCGGAGCGCAACTCTGAGCGCGGCCAGCGTGACCGGGATCGTGGCCGGAGGCGACATCGTCCGCCACAGGCGAGACATCTGGAGCAATCGGTTAACATGGGCGAATTGCGCGAGCTGGTGTCGCTGATTACCGAAAACGGGCTGACACTTTTGGAATTGGAGCGCGAGGGCTTTCACGTAAAGATTGGCCGCGGGCCATTCATGAGCGAGGAAGCCGCGAATGCTTTGACGGCGGCCAATGAACGGCAAATCGCAGCCGCGCCGCTTTCAGTTCCGGCCCCGGTGCAATCGATTCCCACGACCGTGCCGGCACATCCGGGCGCGCAGGCCGAAGAGGCCGCTTCCGAGGATCAGGATCTCCAGCTCATCAAATCACCAATCGTCGGGACCTTCTATCGCTCTCCTTCGCCGACTGCCGATAGTTTTGTGCGGATTGGCTCTCAGGTCGAACCCTCGACGGTCGTCTGCATCATCGAAGCCATGAAGTTGATGAACGAAATTCAGGCTGAGGCGACCGGCGAGATCGTCAAAATCTATGTCGAGAACGGCCAGGCAGTTGAATACGGCCAACCACTCTTTGGAATCAAAAGTCAGTAAGCAGTAAGCAGTAAGCAGTGAGCAAATTCTGGATTCACTGCCGACTGCTCACTGCCGACTGCTCACTGTCATGAACGGACCGCGTCGCTTCCGAAAGATTCTGATCGCCAATCGCGGCGAGATTGCTTGCCGGATCATCTGGACCTGCAAGGAGATGGGAATCCGCACGGTCGCCGTTCACAGCGAACCTGATCGCGATTCTCTGCATGTCCGCTTCGCTGACGAGTCGGCCTGTATCGGTCCGGCTCCTTCGGCGCAAAGCTATCTGAATATTCCGGCGATCATCAGCGCCGCCGAAATCTTCAACGTAGACGCCATCCATCCGGGCTACGGCTTCCTGGCTGAGTCAGCTTACTTCGCCGAGATTTGCGAAGCCTGCAACATCAAGTTTATCGGTCCGCGTCCCGACGTCATCAAGTTGATGGGCGAAAAAGTCGCTGCGCGCAACGCCATGAAAGCGGCCGGCGTGCCGGTGCTTCCCGGCAGCGAGAGTGCGATCGAATCGGAAGAGGAAGGCATCAAACTGGCCCGGGAGATTGGTTATCCGGTGATCGTTAAGGCCTCTGGCGGCGGCGGCGGACGCGGCATGCGCATCGTCCATTCAGAAGACGAGTTGGGTCATGCGTTAGAGACCGCTTCGACTGAAGCGGCGGCGGCGTTCAAGAATGGCGACGTTTACATCGAGCGCTACGTCGAGCGACCCCGGCACATCGAAATCCAGGTGATGGCCGATGAGCATGGCAACTGCGTATACCTCGGTGAACGCGAGTGCTCAATTCAGCGGCGGCATCAGAAACTTCTCGAGGAAGCGCCTTCTCCGGTGATTACGGCGGAGTTGCGACAGCAGATGGGCGAGGCCGCGGTAGCCGCGTGTAAGTCGATTGGCTATTCGAGCGCGGGCACTTTCGAATTCCTGCTTGACGAAGACAGTCGCTTCTATTTTATGGAGATGAATACGCGTATCCAGGTTGAGCATCCGGTCACGGAGATGGTTACCTTGACCGATATTGTGCGCAACCAGATTCGCGTGGCCGAGGGTGATCCGCTGGGCTTCGAACAGGACGATGTGATTATGGTTGGCCACGCGATCGAGTGTCGCATCAACGCCGAGAGTCCTGACACCTTCACGCCGTCGCCGGGCACGATTACTACATTCAATTTACCGGGCGGCCCCGGCGTGCGGGTGGACACTTACGTTTATCCGGGCTACAAAGTGCCGCCATTTTACGATTCGATGATCGCAAAGGTCATTGTGCATGCGCGGACGCGTGATTTAGCCATCGCGCGCATGCGCCGCGCGCTCGACGCGATGGTCGTCGAAGGGATCAAGACGACAATCCCGCTGCATCTGAAAATCATGGATAATGTCGATTTTCAGACCGGTAATTTCTCAACGCGTTTTATGGAAGAGTTTCTCGAAAAGAACAAAGTACGCGAGCAGGCCGCTTAGAATGCGGCTGCGGCTTTGACGGGCATGACGGCGTGAATTTATAATAATCGACTTTTCAATGGTGAGTTGGCCTCACCTAGAGGGTGTAAAAGAAATGTCATTCGCAATTATCAAAAGTGGCGGCAAACAGTTTCGCGTCGAAAAGGGCGCCAAGGTGCGCGTTCCTTCCGTACAAGGTGACGTCGGGTCCTCGGTGGAATTGGACATTTTGGCGACCGCTGACCAGATTGGTGCGCCGCTGGTCGATGGCGTGAAAGTGACGGCCACGGTCGTGGATCACGGGCGCGATACGAAAATCGTCGTGTTTAAGAAGAAGCGCCGCAAACAATATAAACGAACTAAGGGGCACCGGCAGGGATATACGACCCTCAAGATTGATTCAATCGGTTAGGAATTGTTAAGTCATGGCACATAAAAAAGGTGTAGGTTCATCGCGCAACGGCCGGGACTCGAACTCGCAGCGCCTGGGATTGAAAAAATTTGGTGGAGAGCGCGTGCTGGGCGGCAACATTCTCGCGCGGCAGCGCGGCACGAAGTGGAAGCCGGGCAGCAACGTTGGCCGCGGCAAAGACGATACGTTGTTTGCTTTGATTGATGGCGTCGTGAAGTTTGAAGACAAGGGACGACAGGGCAAATTCATTAGCGTCTACGCTGAGACCGCAGCTGTTTCATCCTAGAAGAATTGTTCGTAAGTTTTTCTCAACTGAATGCGACGCCCGCGCCGAAGGCGATTCAGCGGGCTCGCATTTTTGTTTGGCAGCAGGAGCGCCGACATCTTATCGGCGGGTCGCGGGCATCTTGCCCGCAAATGCACCGGCAAGGATGCCGGTGAACCGCACGCAAGGATGCGTGCGTTCCCTATGTTCATTGATCGCACAAAGATTCGCGTAGTCGGAGGTCACGGCGGTAACGGCGTGACTGCTTTTCGACGCGAGAAGTTCGTTCCGCGCGGTGGGCCGTCTGGTGGTGACGGCGGTCGCGGTGGCGACGTGTGGTTGGTGTCAGATGAAGGGGTGAACACGCTGCTGCACTTGCGCTACAACCCTCTGCACGTCGCTGGTCGCGGCCTGCACGGTGAAGGCAGCAATCGATCGGGCAAAGAAGGCGGCGATGTAATCGTGCGCGTGCCCATTGGCACACAGGTGTTTGATCCAAACACGAGTGAACTGTTGTTTGATTTTGCCGAAGCCGGCCAGCGTTGGTTGGCAGCTCGCGGCGGTCGCGGTGGATTTGGCAACGCGCATTTTGCGACTTCGACGAATCGCGCGCCGCGCTATCACCAGGAAGGAAGCGACGGCGAAGAAGGCGAGTTGCAACTTGAGCTGAAATTATTGGCCGACGTAGGTCTGGTTGGTTTTCCCAACGCCGGCAAATCGACTTTCATCTCGACCGTTTCAGCGGCGAAGCCGAAGATCGCCGATTATCCATTCACCACGCTTGAGCCCCATTTGGGCGTAGTCGACCTCGGTGATTTCCGTACTTTTGTGGTCGCCGATATTCCAGGCCTGATTGAAGGCGCGCACGAAGGTCATGGTTTGGGCGATCGATTTTTGCGTCACGTTGAAAGAACGACCTTGTTGTTGCATCTGGTTGATGTATCGTCATCTGGCCGTGACCCGGTGAATGATTACGAAGTCATTAATCGCGAGTTGGCTGCTTACAACCCGGAACTCGCGGAACGCCGGCAGATAGTGGTGGCGACGAAAATCGATGCGCTCGATGAGCCTGAAAGAGTTGAAGCATTACGCGCGCGCGCGCAAGTTGACGGCCGAGATTTCTTTGCTGTCTCAGCGGTCACCGGCGAAGGCATCAAGCAGTTGATTCGTGCCGCGGCAAACGAGGTCGAACTGCATCGCACTCACAAGCTGCCGCTGGTGCCGGACGACATCCACGCGGGTTCGCGCGTCTGAGGTGCGATGGCTGGGCGGCGTGTGGGCATCTACGGCGGCACTTTCGATCCGGTGCACAACGGGCATCTGGAAGTCGCGCGTGGTGTTTTAGAGCTGTTTGAATTGGATGAAGTGATTTTCGTGCCGGCGTGTGTGCCGCCGCACAAGCGAAACGCAAACATAACGTCTGCATTTCATCGCTTTGCGATGGTGGCGCTCGCGACCGAAGCGGATCAGCGATTGCTTATCTCAACCATTGAACTCGATGCGCCGGATCGTCCGTACGCGGTTGATACGGTGGCGCGAATGCAGGATGAAAATCGCAGGTTGTTTTTCATCATCGGCGCCGATTCCTGGTCGGAAATCACAACCTGGCGTGAGTGGCAGCGGCTGGTGCGCATGTGCGATGTGGTGGTGGTTACGCGCCCAGGATATGTCGTCGATGCGAAGGTCGATAACTTTATCGACGTGCGCAGCATCGAGCAGTCAGCGGTTGATGCGTTGATCGAAGGAGATGCGAAGCCTCGCGTGTTCTTCACGGACGTGGCGATGGTCGATGTGGCGGCGACCGAGATTCGCACAGCCGGGCGCGACGGTGATTTTGCCAAATTGAAGACGAAGGTGCCGCTCTCAGTTGCGGCTTATATCGAAAAGCACGGGTTGTATAGAAATTGATGAGCCAGAAATTAAAAGAGAAAGCTTTGAGTCCGGAAGTGCAAGCGGCGGCCGTCGGCACGCGTGTAAGTCCCGGGGCGGTGGAGTTGTCGGAACTTGATGACCGCGTGCGTCGCGCGGTGAACGCAGCGGCAGAGAAAAAAGCGATTGAGCCGACCATTCTGGATCTGCGTGGCATTTCGAGTTTCACGGATTTCTTTGTCATCGTAACCGGCGCGAATCGGCGTCAGGTGCAGGCGATCAGCGATGAGGTGGTCGAACAGATGAAGCGGAATGGCAGTCCGGCCGCGCGCGTCGAAGGTTATCAAAACGCGGAATGGGTGCTGGTCGATTACGGCGATTTCGTGGTGCACGTGTTTGACGATCAGGCGCGGCGCTTCTATGACCTCGAGCGTTTGTGGCGGGAAGCGCGCCGGCGCGATTTGTCGGCCGATGATCTGATGCAGCTTGGTTCTTTGAGAGCAGAATAGTGATTGAAATCGTGGCGTTGTCGGAGGCGATGCGCGAGGCCGTGGCACTCGCGGAACGCGTCGCACCCACCAACGCCAACGTGCTGATCACGGGTGAATCGGGATCGGGAAAGGATGCGCTCGCTTCGTTTATCCATTCGCGTTCGCAGCGAGCCGCAGAGCCTCTGGTAAAGATTGATTGTGCTACGCTGCCCGCCGACCTGCTGGAAGCCGAGGTGTTTGGTTATGAGCGCGGCGCGTTCACCGGAGCCACCGAGGCGAAGCCGGGACGAATGGAAGCAGCGCATCGCGGGACGCTGGTGCTCGACGAAATCGCGCACCTCTCGCTCGATGGGCAGGCGAAACTGTTGCGGGTGATTGAGCATCGCGAGTTTGAACGACTTGGTGGGCGCAAGACGATCGTGGTTGATGCGCGTTTAGTTGTCCTGACCAACGCCGATTTAAAGAACGCCGTTGAGCGACGCGCCTTTCGCGAAGACCTGTTTTACCGGCTGAATGTGGTGCACATCGTTGTGCCGCCGTTGCGCGAGCGGACCAGGGATATTGAAGCACTCGCCCGGTCATTGGTGCGGACATATGCGGCTAAACACGGCGTGGGCGCTCGGAAATTGTCGCGCGAAGCCCAGGAAGTTTTGCTGACTTATGATTTCCCCGGCAACGTTCGCGAGCTGGCAAACATCATTGAGCGCGCGGTGATTGTTTGCGGCGGCGCCGAAGTCGAAGGTTCGCACCTGCCTGACAGCGTCAGGCTCGCGGCCACGAAGGTCGGACGAAAGCATCGCCGGCCAACGCTGGCCGAAATTGAAAGCGATTACATCGCTGAGACTCTGGTGGCCACGAGAGGCAATAAGACTGAGGCGGCCAAGATTCTTGGAATTAGTCGCAAGAATTTGTATGAGCGGCTGGCACGGGAAAGCAAGGATGAAGGATGAAGGCGGAAGGATGAAGCATCTCGGGCGGCTGTTATTTCATCCTTCATCCTTCCGCCTTCATCCTTGCTTATGAAGATTCGCTTCATTTGGCCGGGCAAGACCAGGGATGAGCATTTGCGGGCGCTCATCAACGAGTATTTGAAACGGCTGCAACGATTCGTTCGTTGTGAAGTCATCGAGATTCGCGAAGTTGCTGGTTCAGATCGATCCAGCGTTGAAAAAGAATCGAGCCGATTGCGCGAAGCAATTTCGCCGGCCAGTATGACGGTGCTGCTGGATCTCGCCGGCGAGGAATGGAGTTCGCACGATCTGGCGGATGCGTTGAAGCGTTGGGAAAACGATTCAGTTAAGGAACTGGTGATCGTGATCGGCGGTCACAACGGCGTGAGCGGAGAAGTTTCAGAGCGCGCGCAGAAGCGTTGGCGTTTATCGCGATTGACGCTCACGCATGAAATGGCGCGCGTTGTCGCCGTCGAGCAGATTTATCGCGCTTACACGATCAATCGGGGATTGCCGTATCAGAAGTAGTAGACATAAGTGTGGAGGACTAGTTCGTAACAATGGATAAGAGAAAAGCAAAATCGTATCGAGATAGATTGATGGAGCGGCGCGAAGGCCTGGTGGGCCAGGTGCAGGCGGCGGAAGCTTACAGCCGCGAGCGCGACGCCGAAGCCACGCAGGACCCGGCCGATATGGCGGCGAATGCCTATACCAAAGAATTGTTGATGTCGATGTCGACTAATGATCGGCAGTTGTTGGATTCAATCGATGCGGCACTATCGCGCATCGAGGACGGCGAATACGGCAAGTGCGACAATTGCGGCGAACAGATCCACGAGAAGCGACTCGAGGCGGTGCCGTGGGCGCAACACTGCGTGGACTGCCAGGAATTGAACGAGAAGGGCTTGTTAGTCGCCGAGGAGGAATAGCGCGGCCGCCTTCCGGGCGATTCGTTTATTAATTTGTGACATAATTCGCGGCCTCCTGAGCGATCGGGAGGCCGATTTGTTTGGGATTCAACTTATGTCATCAGCGTTTCAGATCGCGAATCAAGCGCTGGATGCGGCCCTGTCGCTGGTTTATCCACAGCCGTGCGCCGTTTGCGGAGCCAGTGTTGAATCACGGCATGATGGCCTGGCTTGCGGGCGATGTTGGGACAACGCACCGCTATTTCGCGGCGATGAAACGCTGTGCTGGAAATGTGGGGCGCCAGGTTCCGCCAGGGTGGCCGACGATCGACGTGAAACGGTTCGCTGTGACCGGTGCGATGATGATTCGTTCACTAATGCTCGCGGCTGCGGACTATACGAAGGAGCACTGCGCGCCTCGATTCTGGAGCTAAAGCGCCGACCACACGTCGCCCGGCGAATTGCGGCGGCGCTTTGCGACGCACAACAGCGCCCGCCGCTTTTGGAAGCCGAATTAGTTATTCCGGTCCCGCTTCATCCGTCGCGAGAGCGCGAACGCGGATTCAACCAGGCCTTGGTTTTGGCGCAAGCGCTCGTGGGGTTGAGTGATCTAACGCTGGTCGAACATAGCCTCGTCCGCCAGTCTCAAACCAAAATGCATCGAGCCGGAATGGATGCAAAGTCTCGTCGCCAGAGTCTCGCCGACGCCTTTGCAGTTCGTCACTCTAAAGTGATCACGGGTAAGCGAGTGCTGCTGATCGATGACGTCTTTACCACGGGCGCGACTGCCTCGATGTGTGCGGCTGCGTTGCAAGCGGCTGGAGCTGACAAGGTTTTCGTGCTGACCTTGGCGCGGGCCTCATTCAATTAATCTAATACATCGCGATCACGCATTGTTAGTTCAGGTACCGGAAGATAGAATCGCCTCACCATGTCTGAACTAAGAACGCTCTATCCTGCTACTGAACCATTCGACACGGGTCGTCTGCGAGTATCCGATCTTCACGAGATCTATTACGAACAGTGTGGCAATCCGAATGGTAAACCAGTCGTCTTTCTGCACGGTGGTCCCGGTGGTGGCCTGACGCCCGAGTACCGCCAGTTTCACGATCCGAATGCCTATCGCATCGTGTTGTTCGATCAGCGTGGGTCCGGCCAGAGCACGCCGCATGCTTCGCTTGAAGAGAACACGACCTGGGACCTGGTTTCTGATATTGAAAAACTGCGCGAGCATCTCGGAATCGATAAGTGGCAGGTGTTTGGCGGTTCGTGGGGCAGCACGCTGTCGCTGGCGTATGCTGAGACGCATCCGGAGCGCGCGACGGAACTGGTGCTGCGCGGGATTTTTCTGTGCCGGCCCAGCGAAATCAAATGGTTCTATCAGCAGGGGTGCAGCTGGATCTTTGCCGACGTTTGGGAAGAGTACGTCAAGGTCATTCCTGAAGATGAGCGTGACGACATGGTCACCGCGTATTACCAGCGTCTGACGAGTGAAGATGACCAGGTGCGGATTGCCGCAGCGCGTGCCTGGTCGATCTGGGAAGGCAGCACCTCGAAGCTGTTTTTCGATCCAGCATCGATCGAACGATTTGCCGATCCGGAGTTTGCCGAGGCGTTCGCTCGCATTGAGTGTCATTACTTCATGAACAACTGTTTCTTTCCGACGGAGAATTACCTGATTGAGAATGTCGGAAAGATCCGTCACATCCCTGGCGTCATCGTGCAGGGTCGTTACGATGTCGTTTGTCCGATGACCAGCGCCTGGGATTTGCACCGAGCCTGGCCGGAGGCGCAGTTGCACATCACTCCGGATGCGGGACACTCGATCATGGAGCCAGGGAATCTGAGCGCCCTGGTGGAAGCGACTGACAAGTTTCGGTAGGAGCGCCGACATCCCCGGTCGGCGGTTCGCGAGCATCCTGCTCGCAGGACACAACGAAGGGGCCGGCAGGATGCCGGCGAACCGCACGCAGGGATGCGTGCGATCCGGCGACGGACTGATTTAGCCACTCCTTCTAGTTACGTTACTTCATTACGAACCTGTGTCGTGGACGCCCCAAACCGCGGTAAAAAAGATACCGCCACGGTCCTTCATTGGTCACTGGTCACTTATCACTTGTCACTGCCGTTCGGGCTCGCGTAATATCGGCTCAACCATGAACGCGCGAGTTCTAGTGCTGAATGCCTCGTTCGAGCCTATAAACGTGTGCACGGAGCGGCGCGCGGTGGTGATGATTTTCAAAGGTGTGGCGCGCATGGAAGAGCACAACGGCCACATGCTGCACTCGCAGACGATTGAGATGCATGCGCCGTCGGTGATTCGTTTGACGGAGTACCGGCACATTCCCTTTGAGCGCCGCTCGCTTTCGCGCAAGAACATCCTGCTGCGTGATCACTCATGCTGTCAGTATTGCGGGAAACAGTTCGCGCCGTCGGAATTAACGTTGGATCACATTGTGCCGCGTTCGCGTGGCGGTGAGTCGTCGTGGGACAATTTGGTGGCCTGCTGCAAGCGGTGCAATCATAAGAAAGGCAGTCGGACGCCCGAAGAATCCAACATGAACCTGTTGCGGCGTCCACGCGCGTTCTCGCTGCACGTGAATCGGCAAATCATGCGATATATCGGCCGCGCGGACGAGACCTGGCGCAAGTATTTATTCTACGAATCAGACGGCCACAGCGAATTGTGCGTGCGCGCCTGAGTATTGAAAGAAGGAGAACCCCCTATGACTGTATTGCTGTTCGCCATCGAGAGCCCGACGATAATCATCCTTGTCGTCGCGGCGATCTTCTTATTGTTCGGCGGCAGCAAACTGCCGCAGCTCGCGAGAGCGCTGGGACAGAGCAAGAAAGCCTTCAAGGAAGGCATTGACGATGCCAGCCGCGATGAGCGCAGTGAACGCTCAAAGCTCGACTCGGTCGATGATGAAGCGTTGTTTGAGGAAGCGCGACGTCGAGCCCAGCAGATGAAGGCCGACGGAACCAAGAGAATCGAGCATTAGATCGAAGTATGGACTTCGCGCCGGGGGCGCGAAATGTTTATAGAAACCCGCGAATCCAAATCATTCATAGCACAGGCGCGAAAGCTTTAAGCCTTCGCGCCTGTGCTGATCATATTGGTAACGGTTCTATAAACATCTCGTGCATCCGGCACGAAATCAAACTTTTGACCCTAAGTTCACTGAACGCGCGCCTTCTTTCCGACTACCAACGTAGCCTTCAACGTCAGCACAAATTCGCCGGCGTGCCGCTCTTCGTCGATTATTCGCGCCAACTCATCCGCCACCGCCTGCCGGGCGGTCTCGGGAATCGGGTCGAGCCAATTCGGCAAGAGAAAATCTGTAATCAACGGTGAATTGAGGAACTGCTCGCCTGATTCGTAGTCAAACTCTTCAATTGCGGTCCACGACGCGACCTCCATCAGCCCCGCCTCGTCCGCCCAGCTTTCAACTTCAGAGATAGTGGGCAAGGCCGTGATCATCTGTTCGACCTCGACGCCGTGATCCTGCAGTCCCCCGCCCAACAATGCTTCCCAGTAAATCGAAAAGAACTCCCCGAAGCTGGAAAAGGTTGGCAGCCAACACGCGACGGTCGCCCCCGGTTTGGCAACGCGCACCATCTCCGCGAGTTCGTCAATTACGTCTCCGATCAAAGTGAACGAGGCGTTGCCCAAAACCAGATCGAATTGGTCGTCTTTGAATGAGAGCCGGCCGACCCCCTCCCGGTGAAAACTGGTCTCCTCGTGCAGGGCGGTCGCCTTCAAGCGCGCGAGTTCCAGGCACTCTTCATTCTCGTCAACGCAGAATAATTTCAGCTTCTTGCCGGCCCGCGCTTGCAGTGCCAGCGCGTGTGCGCCCGTTCCGGCTTCGATATAGAGAGCGCGGCCTTCTGCAGGCAGGACGACATGTTTGTCGACAAGCTCTGCGAACCGCTCGCCCCAGTCAGTAGCGATATAAAGGTCCTGCAGGAAAGCGAGTTCTTTTTGAGTCTTTGGCTCCATCAGTTTCGAACCACAGGGGACAGAGAGAAATACGATCGAAGCATCTCAGGACTGTCTCTTTTCGTCTTCAATTTTTCTCTGTGTCCTCGGTGGTTAATTCATCCTCGAAATAAATTCGTCCTTCTAATTTCTCCGGCAGACAGGACATCTCATCCTTCGCCCCGGCATCGCTGTGGACATAGCGATACTCGCGCCCGTAGCCAAGATGCTTCATCAAAGGCGTCGGCGCATTCCGTAAGTGCAACGGCACGGGTTCGCGCGAAGTCTCAGCCGCATCTTTATGGGCCGCGGAATAAGCGCGCAGCACAGCATTTGATTTCGGCGCGCGCGCCAGGTAGATGGTGGCCTGCGTCAAAGGGAACAGGCCTTCCGGCATCCCGATAAGCTGAACGATTTCCGCCGCCGCAGCTGCCTGCACCATCGCATTCGGATCGGCGAGTCCGATATCTTCCGACGCCAGGATGCATAGTCGCCGCACGATGAAAATCGGATCGGCGCCGCCCTCGATTAACCGGGCCAGCCAGTAGAGTGACGCGTTGACGTCCGAATTCCGCAGCGACTTAATCAGCGCCGAGATGAGGTTGTAATGCTGCTCGCCTCCTTTGTCGTAAGCGAACTGCGCGCGGCCGAAAGCTTCCGAAAGAATCTCGGGCGTTAGGGTCCGGACTCCATTTTCGTCAGGCTCGGTCACCGCCACTGCTGCTTCCAGGGCCGCGAGTGCTACACGCGCATCACCGCCCGACATGTGCGCCAGCCGTGAGATCAATTCCTCCGAAATAAGGGGAGCAAAACTCCTCAGGCCGCGCTCTTCGTCGGTGATCGCTCGGCGGAGAATGTTCTCGATCTCAGTTTCATCAAGGGGATTCAAGACCAAAACGCGGGCCCGGGACAGCAAAGCGCTGATCACTTCAAATGAAGGATTCTCAGTCGTGGCGCCAATCAGCACGACCGTGCCGTCCTCGACGGCGGGTAAGAGCGCGTCCTGCTGAGCTTTATTGAAGCGATGAATTTCGTCGATGAAGAGAATCGTTCGATGGCCGCGTTGCCGGTTTAGTCGTGCTTCACCAATCGCGGCGCGTAAGTCCTTGACGCCAGAGAATACCGCCGACAGCGCGATGAACCGGGCGTTCGTCTTGTCAGCGAGTAGGCGCGCCAGCGTTGTCTTGCCGGTTCCCGGCGGGCCCCAAAGGATCAGGGACGGGATCGCGGCGCCGCCTTCGATCAAACGACGCAGGACTCGGCCTTCGCCGACCAGGTGTTCCTGACCCACGAACTCAGCGAGCGTGCGGGGTCGCATGCGATCAGCGAGCGGAGCCGCGGTTTTCGAACGAGCGTTTTGATCGTCAAACTCGCCCATTTCGGGAAAGAAAGCATTTGCAGCGGTCTTTGGCATTATCGATTAAAGCCTAACACAATCCCCCGCGCGTTTTGAGGCGGCGGCCAGACCGACGACGGGACCGAAAAGCAACTGAACTTTGGGGCTCGCCCACTAAAACCGTTTGCGGCGCTTACCACCTCGCGTCATAATGCAGCGCATCTTTCCGCGGAGGTCCAATCATGAGAAACCTGACTTCGATTTCTCGACGCAGCTTCGCCCGGTTGGTGGGCGTAGGGGCAGCAACGGCCGTAGTGCGTCCCAGCTTAGCGTGGCCCAACGCGAATAACTCGCCCTCGTTTTCCACGGCACTGGTGCGTCTTAATTCAAATGAGAATCCGTACGGACCGTCTCCCTTGGCTTTGAAAGCCATGACTGATGCGTTCTCGTTGGTCTGGCGATATCCCGACGAACATGCCGACGCGCTGGTCGATGCGTTGGCCAGAATCAATGGAGTTGCGCGCGAGCAGATCGTGCTGGGCGATGGCTCGGGCGAGATCCTCAAAGTATGCGCATCCGCCTTTACCGGTCCGATGACGGGAGACGCCAAGCCTGTTCAATTGTCGAAACCTACGCGCGGACCGGCGTTAGAATTCGTGCCCGGACGCGGAAAGTTAATCGTCGCAGATCCAACTTATGAGGCGATCGTCAATCACGCGCGCGTGAATCGCGCCGAGGTGATCAAGGTGCCGCTGAACCAAAACTACGCCCACGATCTCCCGAAGATGATGGCCGCAGCCGACGAAGGATTGATTTATATCTGCAACCCCAACAACCCGACGGCGAGCATCACGCCGAAAAATGATTTGCGCGAATTCATTAGCAAGGTGCCGCCCAAGACGATGATCCTGGTAGATGAAGCATACTTTCATTACGCCGACAGCGGGAATTATGAGTCCGTCATTCCGATGGTGAAGGAGCATCCGAATCTGATTGTGGCGCGCACGTTCTCGAAGATTTACGGCATGGCGGGATTGCGCTGTGGGTACTGTATTACGCAGCCGGATACCATCGGGCGAATGCGACCGCACCTGACCTGGGACAGCGTTAACGTCCTGGCGTTGGCAGCAGCAAGAGCCAGCCTTGACGACCAGGATCAGGTTCCGAATGGTCGCCGCTGGAATAATCAGACGAGGAAATTTGTCCTGGACGAAGTTAAAAAGATGGGTCTCGCGCACATTCCTTCGCAGGCCAACTTCCTGATGATCGATACGAAGCGGCCGGTTCGCCCGCTGATCGAAGCGCTGAGAGACCTTGGGGTTCAGGTTGGTCGCACGTTCCCCACGTTGCCGACTCATATGCGCGTCACTATCGGTAAGCCGAATGAAATGGAAGCGTTTGTGATCGCCTTTCGAAAGACGATGACATCGACAGCGACAACTGCTTAAATTCTGACAACTCGCATGATGTCTGCCCAAGCAATCCGGAGAGCCGTCTGGCAACCGCTGTGGCAACTCCCTCGACGAATCGATCTGATCCTGTCGCTCACCAAAAGGGAATTGGCGGCGCGCTATCGCGGTTCGTTTCTTGGGTTCCTTTGGACCCTGGTGACGCCGATGGTGATGATCACTATCTTCACAATCATCTTTGCCGGCATCTTCAAAGCCAAATTCGGCGCCAGCAGTTCACAGTGGGACTATGCTCTTTATTTATTCTGCGGACTGCTGCCATGGACAGCTTTCCAGGAATCAGTACAACTTTCAACGACCACGATCGTGGGTCACGCAAATCTGGTGAAGCGCGTAGTCTTTCCGCTTGAGACGCTGCCGGTGTCATTGTCGCTGGCCGCGATCATAAATCAGCTGTTTGGAACGCTGGTGCTGGTAGCCGCCACGGGTCTGCTCCGACACGAATTTCATCCCACCGTTATTTATTTGCCGCTGATCCTGATCCCGCAACTGCTGGCGACGTTTGGCGCTGCCTGGCTGGTGGCCTCGCTGGGAGTTTTCGTGCGCGACATAGTGCAGGGAATTGGCCTGATCCTGATGGCCTGGATGTATCTCACGCCGATCATTTATCCCGAGTCGATCGTGCCCGAGAACTACCGGCGGCTAATCAACCTCAACCCATTCACAGCGCTGGTTAGAAGTTATCGGCGGATACTACTCGAAGGGCAGGCTCCGGACTGGCAAGGTCTCGCGTTTTTTCTGGCCTTCGCTGTGGCGACTTTTCTCTTCGGATACTGGTGGTTTGCCCGGACGCGCAAGAATTTTGCTGACGTGATCTGACAAAATACGGGCAAAATTGTAACGATTTGCTTGAGTTGGCCAGAGCAAAACAGCGTTGACAGCCCCGAGATAGCATGTTAGTTTTAGAGGTGCCGCTCTGCTCCGAGGCGGCCTGAGCGTACTGGAGCCCCACAGTCCTCCTTGGGCGATTGCAATCGTCATCGCCGTAAATTCATTCCGCGATTCTCAAGAACATGCCGTTGGAAAAGGTAAAGACTCTGCGCGCAGCCGAGAAGTACCTGGAAATGGGGAAAATTTCGGCGGCGATAAAAGAATACTGCAAAATCGTCGAGGACGATCCGGGCGACTTCACCACATTGAATACGCTCGGCGACCTCCAGGTCCGCGTTGGCAATCAGGCTGCGGCCATATCGTGTTTTCGACGCATTGCTGAACATTATCGATCACAGGATTTCACGCTGAAAGCGATCGCGATGTTCAGGAAGATCGATCGTCTCCAGCCGAACGATGTTGAGATTGCGACGAACCTCGCTGAGCTATATAGCCAGCAGGAGCTGGTGGTTGAAGCGCGTGCCCACTATTTGATTGTCGCGAACGCTCACGCAAAGTCGGGCAACACCCAAGCCGGACTCGAAATACTTTCGAAGATTGCTGATCTTGATCCGCAGAATACGGACATTCGTCTGAAGCTCGCCGAAGGGTATCTCAGCGAAGGAATGTCTAGCGAAGCAGCGGCGGCATTCTGCGAAGCGGGCAACAACCTTTACGTACGCGGCGCGCTTGATGAATCGCTGGCAGCTTTCCGGAAGTCACTCGATATTCAACCTGACGACCTTGCGACCTTGAATGGATTCCTGGCCGCGCATGCCGCTCGGGGAACCGCCGATGAGGCCGCGGAAATGATCGCGCGCGCATCCGGCGCCAAGCCAGAGAGTATCGAACTCCATGCGTTGCTGGTCACTGCTTACGTTCAAGCGGAAGACCCGGAGCAGGCAGAATCGGCTGCGGCAGCATTGGTGGAAGCTGACTCTTCGGCGTTCTTAAGATTCGTCGATGTTGCTCAACTCTATCTCGCTTTGGACCAGATCGACTCGGCTGTTTCAGTGATCGCGCGCAGCTCGGAACAAATGCTTTCTGAGCGCGAAGACAAGCAATTGCTTGATTTGGTCAATGAATTTCTCACGCGCGATACCGACAATGTGCAAGCGCTGCGGTTACTGGTACGCGTTTATTGGTGGCAGCGTGACGCCGAAAACCTGAGAGCCGCGCTGGATCGTCTGGCCGAGGCGGCTGAGGCTGCGGGACTGGTCGATGACGAGCGCTACGCCCTGACTCAGCTAACCCGTCTGGCGCCGGAGCACGAGCCCTACGCCGAGCGGCTTAAGGAACTCGGTGGCGCCGCTGAGGATGCCGCAGCGGAAGCACTACCCAAATTTGAAAGTGCCTCAGAGGCTTTCGATAACACCGGCTCGACGGTCTTTGGTGAGTTTGAGATTCAGAGCGAGTCGGACGTTGCGCAGGAGTTCGGCGCTTTTGAATGGAACGCTGCCGATGAGAGTGAGGCGGCGGAAACGCCAGCGGACGGTGACATGGATATCGAGCGTGGCTTCACTTTTGATGCCATAGTCTCACAAGAGTTGGCGGATCAACCGGCGGACTTGAACGGCGACGACGAGCAACGCAAGTCAGCGTTGCGCGCGCAGGAATTGGAAAGCGTCGACTTTTACATCGCCCAGGGTTATGCCGACATCGCGATCGACACCCTGAATCTGCTTGAAAGCCAGTTTGGAAAACATCCGGAGATCGAGAATCGCCGACAAAGACTCACGCAGGGCAATGATGCTGCTGATCTTGTAATTGAAACTGAGTCTCTGGCTGAACCCGAAGAGTTTTCGCCTGCTGCTGAATTCTTGTTCACGCCTGACCAGGTGGAGTCTGCACCCGCTGCTGCGGAGCCGCAGACGCCGGTTCACGCAACTACTCTCGATGCCGGGCTTGCTGAAGTTTTCGAAGAGTATCGCGTTTCCGCCGAAGCCGAGCACAACGGCAATGGCGATTACGAGACGCACTACAACCTCGGGCTCGCGTATCAAGAGATGGATCTGTTCGAAGAGGCATTGGAAGAATTTCAGATTGCGATTGGACTAGTGTCCCCAGACGACGGCACCACGCGTTACTTACAATGCTGCAATTATCTGGGGCATTGCTTTATGAAAAAGGGCGTCCCGCTGTTGGCCGTGAAATGGTTCAATAAGGGCTTGAACGCTCCCAACACCTCTGACGACGAGCGCCAGGCGCTGCGGTTCGACCTGGCCGCTGCCTACGAACAAGCCGGCGACCTCAACCAGGCGAAAAATCTCTTCACCGAAATTTACGGGACCAATGTTTCATATCGTGGCGTGAATGAGCGGCTGAAGCAGCTCGAGTCACGGATGATTTAGTGGCACAGACTTCAGTCTGTGTGTTTTCGTTAGCCGCCGCCACAGACTAAAGTCTGTGCCACCCACCACAAGGCTGAGAAAGACCCAGCTTTGTGGTATTTTTGTGCTCAAGGATAGCCACTTGAATGTCGTCACGACTAACCGTCATTTTCTATATCATCCTTTGTTTTGAGATTGGCCTCGTGCTGGCGGTACTGCCGTGGGTGCCACATGGCCTGCTCGGTCTCAGCGATTGGGGCAACAACTATTTTCTGCTGGCCGCGTCCCGTAAAGTTGGGTTTGGCGTGCAACGGTTCGTGGCTTCGGGTTGGATGCGCGGCGCGGTTTCAGGAATCGGCATTCTCAACCTGGGAATGGGCGTGTGGGAGATAATCAATTTTCGCCGAACTGTGCGCGCGCTGGACGAAGGCCGGACTTATATGGAAAGCTCGCCGCGAAGCCAGCAGCCAACCGCAAATGCCACTCAAGCCGTCAAGACCGATCCTTTATCTGATTACCCGCGGCGCAACCACTGAAGCCACCACGGCGGACACACCTGAGTTCGCGCGGATCCTCGATCAAATTTCACAAGCGGTGGCTGCGGGAATCGATCTGATTCAGATTCGAGAGAAACAGATGACCGCGCGGGTGCTTTTCGATTTGGTCGCGCGAGCCGCCAACCTGACCCGCCAGAGTGCGACAAAACTGCTGGTCAACGATCGACCAGACATTGCTGCCGGGGCCGGCGCAGACGGCGTTCATCTCACAACGAACTCACTCGAGGCTGCTATTGTTCGCAGAACGTTCGGTGCAGACTTCCTGATAGGTTCCTCGACTCACACACTTGCTGAAGCTCGCGCGGCCCGCGATCAGGGAGCGGACTTTATTGTCTTCGGGCCCGTGTTCGACACCGAATCGAAGCGCGGCTTTGGCCCGGCAAAAGGGTTGGATGAATTGAATGAAGTAGTTCGCGACTTGCGGCATTTCCCGGTTCTCGCACTGGGCGGCATCACGACAGCCAATGCGGCCGAGTGCCTGACAGCTGGCGCATCGGGCATTGCGGGAATTAGTCTGTTCGACGAGCCCGTTGCTTTTGATAACTTTGCGGCAGTATTTGGGAATCGGGCGTAGTAAGGTGACGTTGAGTTCCCCACCCGCAACTCCGCGCGGAAGGGTTTACCGCGACCGCAAGGTGAGAGCGGTCGCGCAGTCAAGGAATTCGAAGACGGCCTGGTTACTCTAAAGTGACTTCGGGAATACCACTGGTTTTGACGATCGCCGGTTTTGATCCGTCGGGTGGCGCCGGCATCATCGCCGACGTCAGAACGATCGCGCACTTTGGTTGTCTGACAGCCGGCGCCATCACCTCGCTGACATTTCAGAACTCCTCTGGCGTCTTCGGGGTGACTCACGAGACGGCCAAATCGTTACGCGCGCAAATCGTTCCGGTTATTTCAGAGCAGAAGCCCGCCACCGTCAAAATCGGAATGCTTCCGACCGCCGAACTTGTTTTCGAGATTGCGAGTCTCATTCGCGAGGGGCGTTTGCCGGCGCCGATTCTCGATCCGGTATTCAAGTCGTCGTCAGGATACGATTTGATGGAACCTGACGCTGTTCGAGCTTTGAAGACCGAGCTACTGCCGCTTGCTCGCCTCATCACACCCAACATTCCGGAGGCTGAGGTGCTAACTGGGGTTGCGATATCCGACCAGACAGCCATGGCTCGTGCCGCAGCGAAACTACGCGAGATGGGCGCCCCCGCAGTGCTGGTAAAAGGCGGACACTCTGCAGGGGAGTTAGCAGCCGGGAGTCAGGAGCCGGGGCGAAAAGAGGCGGTGGACGTGCTCGATGACGATGGTGAAGTAACTGTATTTAGAACGCCATGGATCGAAGCGCACCCGGTGCGAGGGACAGGCTGCATGCTGTCGTCGGCAATTGCAGCCTTGATCGCGAACGGCGCTGATTTGATCAGCGCCGTCGATGCCGCCAAGAAATACGTGGCGGCGGAAATTCAAAACTCAAGTCTCAAAATTCAAAAATGAAAGCTATTCGACCGTCACCTTCTCCATCTTGATTTCCGACATTGGCCGATCACTGGGATCGGTTTTTGAAGTGGCAATTGCGTTGACGATGTCCTGACCTTCGGTCACGCGTCCAAAGATCGTGTAGCTCGGCGGCAGCGGATAATCGACGTGCATGATGAAGAATTGCGAACCGTTGGTGTTCGGACCGGCATTGGCCATGGCGACGGTGCCGGCCTTGTAGCCGCGTTGGTAAACTTCGGATGATGAATTGATCTCGTCAGCGAACCGTCCGCCCCACGCTGAGGCTCCGCCCCGTCCGGTCCCCGTCGGGTCGCCCCCCTGAATCATGAAGCCGTTAATGACCCGGTGAAAGATGACGCCGTCGTAATAACCCTTCTCAGCCAAGAGGCGAAAATTCTCGGTCGTTTTAGGAGCGTCCTGCTCCAGCAGCTCAAATTTGATGGTGCCCTTATTGGTTTGAATAGTCGCAGTGCGATTTCCCATTTACTCTCTCCTGATTGGTGTGAATTTGATGAGTAAGCTTTAAATGCCAAATGAGAAATGTCAAATGTAGCGTGCCAGAACCCGGAGCGGTAGTGACGCGATAAATTGACCCCGCTGATCCTGATCCTTTCGCTGCCGCTCGCGATTTCTGAGACCGCCGGATTCTCGCTCCACCTGACGCAATGACCCGCGAGACGTTATCATGTTCGGCCCTGCCAGTTTCGCCAGGAAAGGCCGAAAACAATGAACGTTACTCATCTTGAATGCGGCGCGTGTGGACTGCGCCACGAGGCACGACGCTTGCACAATCTCTGCACTCAGTGCGGCAAGCCGTTGCTGGTTCGCTACGACTTTGAGGCCGTTGCGAGGTCTTTGACAAAGAAATCTCTGCAGGATCGTCAGCCTGATCTTTGGCGTTATCGGGAAATTCTGCCGGTGGATGACGAGGCGAACGTCGTCAGTCTGGCCGAAGGATTCACGCCGCTGCTGCCTGCATCGCGACTTGGATCACAGATTGGCCTGCCAAAACTATTTATAAAAGACGAAGGTCAGAACCCGACGCAGAGTTTTAAGGCGCGCGGGATGACCGCGGCAGTTTCGATGGCCAGGGAACTCGGCGTGAAGAAGTTGGCGGTTCCGTCGGCAGGAAACGCGGCCGGAGCGCTGGCGGCTTACGCGGCCCGCGCCGGCCTGGAAGCTCACATCTTCATGCCGAAAGACACTCCCCGTGCGAACGTGATCGAGTGTGAGCAGACAGGTGCGCACGTGACTCTAATGGACGGATTGATCACCGATTGCGGTGCGGAGGTCGGCCGGCGCAAAGAAGCCGAAGGTTGGTTCGACGTTTCGACTTTGAAAGAGCCCTATCGCATCGAGGGCAAGAAGACCATGGGTTACGAACTGGCCGAACAGTTCGATTGGAATTTGCCGGACGTGATCATCTATCCCACGGGAGGCGGGACCGGTTTGATCGGGATGTGGAAAGCCTTTGACGAAATGGAGCAGATGGGTTGGATTGGGTCGAAGCGGCCGCGCATGGTAACGGTCCAGGCGAGCGGCTGCGCTCCGATCGTGCGGGCCTTCGAAAGAGGAGAACGGTTTGCGGAGGAATTTCAGAATGCGCACACGACTGCTTCCGGACTCCGGGTGCCGAAAGCGATTGGTGATTTTTTGATTCTCGATGCGTTAAGGGCATCCGGAGGAACGGCGGTCGCCGTGACTGACGATGAGTTAATTGCGGCGACGAAGGAGATTGGCGCTGCTGAGGGCGTCTTCTGCGCGCCCGAAGGCGCTGCGTGTTTGCCGGCGCTCAAAAAATTGATGAGTGATGGCCTGGTGAATCCGAATGAGACGGTGGTTCTTTTCAACACCGGAAGTGGAGTGAAGTATCTGGAAAGTTTTTCGACTTAGGCGCTCGACGTGATAGCACGGCGAGCGAAGGGGGACGTGATGAAACGCCAACTGTGTTCGCTTATGATCGTGCTGCTACTGGCGCCGGTTTCGACATGGGCACAAAACGCAACCTCAAACTGGAGCAACGTCGAGAGTCTTAAGAACGGGACAAAGATAGTTGTCACTACTAAGAATGGCCGCGAATTTGTCGGCAAGAAGCGACCATCGACTGCCGACACTTTGTTCATGGAGACGAAATTAGCGGTGCAGCGAAATCGCACTATCAGCCTGAACAAGGATGAAATCGCTGAAGTCAGTAAGACCAAATCAAAATGGATGTATCCGCTCATTGGATTCGGCATTGGTCTCGCCGCGGGGGTGGCAATTGGCAGCACGGCCGATCATCCCGGCTCTGATGATCCGGGGTTGGGAAAAGTTGTTGGTGGTTTGATGGGAGCGCCGACAGGTTTGGCGGTGGGCTCGTTTTTCGCGAGGAAACCCGGGATCAAAACGATCTACATTGCGCCTTGAATTTTTCGTTAGGGATTCAATTTATGAAGAGACTTAGATTTATTGGCTTTGCACTATTTGTTTTAGCGACCGCGGCTTTGCCGTCATTCGCTCAACAACCCTGGCTTACCGAGAGCGAGCGCACAAAGTTCGAGCAGTTACGGGTCGCGGGCTCAGAGGCTTTGTTCAATCTTGATTACGCTGGCGCGCGCAAGAACTTCAAGGAAATGGCCGACGCGTTTCCGAATTATCCGGCCGGGCCACAGTTCCTGGCTGATACGTTGTGGACCGAGACACTGTTCGAGACGCGAAAGTTGCAATCGTCGCTTTACGGCAGCGACTCGTTCTATTCAAACGGTGAAGACAAGGCCGATCCGAAAGTCATTGAGCAGTTTCGCGCGCTCACCCGGCAGGCCCGTGTCTTGACGGAAGCGCGACTCAGGCAATTTCCAAAAGAGACCGAAGCCTTGTATTTCCTCGGCGCCATCGAGGGATTGAAAGCGTCATTTGAAGAGGCAGTCGAGCGCCGGCACATTGCCGCGTTGAAAGACGGTTCCGATGCGGTGGATAAGCATCGCCAGGTGATTAAGCTCGATCCGAATTATCGCGATGCCGAATTGTCGATTGGCTTATACGACTACACGGTTGGGGCGTTGCCACTGCCGATCAAGATTGGCGCAGGTCTGTTTGGTTTTCACGGTTCGAAGAAGCGCGGACTGGCAACGTTGGAACGCGTGGCCAAAGAAGGAAAATGGGTGCATGACGAAGCGAAGACTTTGCTGATCGTTCTGTACACGCGCGAGAAGCGATTCGCCGAGGCGGCGGCGCTGGCCAAAGAGTTGGCGGCCAAATACCCGCGAAACTATCTGTGCCGGTTGGAAGCCGCCGATGCTCTGGTTTCACAGGCGGCGATGGAACGCCAGGCGAACCATACGACCACGCTAAGCCCCGCAGAAACAGAAGCATTCGAAACGTTCGAGACACTGTTGAAAGATAAGTCGCTGCGCGACACCACTTCGCGTGCGCTCGACTTAATTCATTTCAAGTATGGCGAAGCGTTGATGACTTCAGGCCTTTATGACCGCGCCGCGAAAGAGTTTGTCGCGTCCTCAGAAGCACCAGGCGCCTGGCAGGGGTTAGCCACCATGGCCCACCTGTACGCGGCGCAGGCGCTGGATTTGGCGGGCAAGCGCAACGACGCCCTGGTTCAATATCGGGTGGTATTGGCGCGTCCGGATGCCTATGACGCCCATGATCAGGCGCAGGCGGGATTGAAGGAAGCTTATAAAAAGAAGGTTACCTGAGCTGGGGCGAAGAGCATTGCAAAAGCTGCGCGGACGAACGTTGCAAATTGAAAATTGAAAAATGCAAATTGCAAATTTGCCCTGACGGTCTGCACGTTGATTAACCCAGGCACAATTTGAAATTTTTATTTTTCAATTTCTAATTTGCAATGCTCTTTATCCTCGGACTTTGGTCGTCTCCGCCTCAAACACAAATCCCAGCGTCTTGTAGATCAACTTCGCGCACAGAAACGCAGATGCGTTTTGTCCCTCAACATACGAATACTCGGTGAGGTCCATCCCCACCACGTTGCGTTTGCGGGCGAGTGTCCGAAGCAAGCCAATCGTTTCATACCAGCCTAAACCCCCGGGTTCAGGTGTGCCGGTTGCCGAAACCAGCGACGGATCGAGCCCATCAATATCAATGGTGAGATAGACATTTTCCGTCAATCCATCTACGGCGTTGTCCCACCAATCGTTACGCCCCACGATGTCCTTCGCCCAGAAGATGCGCGTCGGCAGCGAATCGAGTGCCTGTGCTTCATCGACGGAGATCGAGCGAATCCCAACCTGCACCGATGGAATGCGCAGGTCCTTAACGACGCGGGCCATGATCGAAGCGTGCGAGTGCGGCGTGCCGTCATAGGTATCGCGCAAGTCGGCATGCGCATCGATTTGAAGCACGGAAAGATTCTCGTACTTTTCAGCATGAGCGCGAATGACTGGCGCGCTCACCGAATGCTCGCCACCAATCATCGTTACGAATTTTCCGCTACCGACTAACTCGGTCGCGCGTTCATGAAGCGAGTTCATCATTTGCTCGGGCGGGTCCACCGACGGCGATTCATCGACCGTGTGAATTCCCAGCTTGTAAATCTCGGCGTCCGTCTCATCATCGTAGAGTTCCATGTTGCGCGAAGCGTCCACGATCGCCATCGCGCCCTTCCCCGTGCCACCGCCGTAGGAAACAGTGCCTTCGTAGCTGACTGGCCAAATCAGGATGCGCGCGTTATCGAAACTGGAAAACTCCTCTTCGGCGATACCGCCGAAGTTCATGGGTAGATCAGCGGATTCAGACATAGGCTGGAGTTTAGCGAACTTGATTGTGTGAGGCCAGGGAGGAAATAGTCCGCAGATTACACAGATTTCGCAGATGAGAAAGCTGCTTCTTCAATCTGTGTAATCCGCGAAATCTGCGGACTATTTCTTACGGTACGTCGATGATCAGGTCCTTGGCGCCAAACGTGAAGCTGGGACGGCGACGACCCTTCATATATTTCGCAGCAGTCTGTGACAAGGCGGTAATGATAATCGGTAGCGCGATGGTGGCGTCGCAGTTGACGTAAGCGGTCAAGGCGCTGCGTCCTAACTTGCCGTAGACCAACGATTCGTCGAACGAAACGGCGCTGGAACGGCCGCCGGGATGCGGCGCGTCGGCAGAGAATTGAATCGCGTATTTATGCCCGTGCACCTGTTGATGAAAAATGTTCGCCGACATCTCGGTCTGGCGAATAAAGCTCTTGGTGATGCCGCCGCCGATGTAGATGACGCCGGAGACGCGCGCGCGGATGGCGATCTGCGCCATGTCCAAAACGTCCTGTTCAATGTCGAACTGGAAGTTGTTTTTCTTTTCGAAGCGCGAGCCGGCGATGCCTACGGCCACGCCGCTATCCATGATGCCGGGACAGAAAACCGGCACGCGCGATTTGTACGCAGCGGTGAGGATGCCATCCTCGGAAGCAATTTCGGCGAGTTCGCGGCCCAGCAGATGGAGAAACTCTCGCGTGGAATAAGGCCGCGTCTGATCGAGCTGACTGGCAAATCCGCCGACCCACTCTTCAGCTTCGTGATATTCCTCTTCGCTGGCGAGCAGGTCCCACATGCGATTGATTTGCGACGCTTCGAGTTCGGCGTCAGTCATGTTCGGGTGCGCCTGGAAATGATGACGGCCCAACGTCTCGTGCAGATCATGAAAGACGGCCGAGCCCGACAACACCAGGACGTCGACGAACCGGTTCTTAACCACGTAAGCGAGCAGCCGGCGCATGCCGGCCGGAATCAAAGCGCCCGACACCGTCATAAAAATCGTGGTGTTGTCGCCGAGCATGTCCAGCCAGATGCGATGCGATTCCGCCAATTGGCGCCCGCCGAATCCAGTGCCTTCCATCTTTTCGAGCAGTCCTGCGACGCTGCGATCTCTGTCGACCTGGACAGGTCGCGTCGGGATTGTCAGGTACTTACTCGGTTTCGGTTTACGCTGTGTCACCATAATGTTCCTGTGTTTGTGGCACAGACTTCAGTCTGTGACCGTTGATTGAATTTCACAGACTGAAGTCTGTGCCACTTTAATAATCATGACGACGCCGACCCTTCGTCGGGTTACCATTAACTGATATGTAGGTGTAAGCGTCGTATCTGGATTCGTAAAAGTTCACCAACTCTGAGCCTTCGGCCTCGGTCAACTCGCCATCCTTGATTCTTTGGGTTACCTGCCGGCGAAATCCATCGTGCAATAGCCCTCGCTCGTAGCGCGCGCGGCCTGCGGCTTCTCCGACAGTCGTGCCGCGAATCACTTTCTTGATCAGGTAACCCTCTTCGTCGATGTGGATCTGCGCTTCGTTCGGCGCGCCGAACAGGTTGTGATTGTTGCCCATCACTTCCTGGTAAGCGCCGACCAGCATGAACGCGAGATAGTACGGCTCGTCAGGATTGAGCTTGTGTAGCTCGAGCACATGCTTGACGTCGTGCAAATCGACGAACTTATCAACTACGCCGTCGGAGTCACACGTGATGTCGCAGAGCGTGGCAAATTCAGTTGGGGTTTTATTCAGGCTCTGAATGGGGACAATCGGGAATAACTGATCGAGAGCCCAATGATCGGGGACCGAGCGAAATACCGAAAAGTTGGCGAGATATTTCGCGCAGAGAAGTTTACGCAATTCGCCGAATTCTTCCGGCACGTACTTGGAATGTTGCGCGTAACGATCCGCGCGCTCGCAGACATCCCAGAAAAGCACCTCGCCTTTAGCGCGATCTTCCAGAGAAATCAGGCCGAGATTGAAAAGTGTAAACAGCTCTTCGCGATGTTCGAGCGCGTCGTGGTAGTACTCGCGATAATTCTTGATGGTAATCGCTTCGCGTAGTTCGCCCAGCTCAATTACCACTTGCGGATCGTCTTCATCGATCTCGATGGGGGTGATGTCTTCGACGACGGTTTCGATCTCTTCCAGGACGTTCGTGACCAGAATCGCATGGTACGCGGAAAGAAAACGCCCGGATTCCTGGATGATAGTCGGATGCGGGACGTTCTCGTCGTCGCAGACCTGCTTGATCGTGTAGATGACGTCGTTGGCGAACTCCTGCGCGTTGTAGTTTGCCGACGAATCAAATGCGGTCTTCGACCCGTCGTAATCGACCGCCATGCCGCCGCCGACGTCCAATAAGTCGATCGGCACCTTCATCAGGCGGACCTTGGCGTAGACGCGGGCCGCCTCCTTCATTGCGTTCTTGATACGTTTGATGTCGGTAAGCTGCGAACCGATATGGAAGTGCAGCAGACGCAGCATATCAATGCGCCCTGCTTCTCTTACGCGGTTGATAGTTTCGAGCAGCTCGGTGGTGGTCAAACCAAACTTCGCAGCTTCACCGCCGGATTTTTCCCAACGACCGGATCCTTTCGAATATAGTTTGACGCGCATCCCGATCATCGGCATGTTGCCCTCGTGGGTCTCGGTGATCCGCAGGATGTGATCCAGTTCGCTCAATTTTTCGATGACAATGACAACGCGCTTTCCTGATTTTGCGCAAGCGAACGCCAATTCGATGAATTCCGAATCCTTAAATCCGTTGAGCACGAGCAAGCTGTCGGATGATTGCTCCAGCGCCATCGCCGCATACAACTCCGCCTTCGACCCGGCTTCCAGGCCGAAGTCGTAACGAGAACCTTCGCGCAAATACTCTTCGACCACCGCGCGTTGCTGGTTCACCTTCATCGGGTAGACGCACATGTGCGCGCCCTGGTATTCGAATTCGCGAATCGATCGGCTGAAAGCCCTTTGGAGTTTTCGGACTTGCGCCGCCACCAACTGCGGAAAGCGCAGCAGCAGCGGCGCCGTGATGCCACGCTTCGCCAGGTCCTCCACGATCTCCTTGACGTCCGCACCCCGTGGATCGCCCTCCGCGGGGCGAACGACGAGGTTACCTTTGCGATTTACGTCAAAGTAGCCAGCGCCCCAGTTTTCGATCCCGTAGGTTTCGACTGTCTGTTCGATCGCGGTGGTCAACTAGCGGTCTCCCGGTATGCGTCCTTGATAAGCATAAAGTCCTCGGAAATCACGTGGTTTACAGATTTCCGGCCAAAAATGCGGAGATTCTTGGGGTGGTACGCTTAGTGGCAAAATGTAACAGAAAACGTGAGGTCGGTCTATCACTTTTTTGTGACGAAAATGGGGCGTAGTGAGCAATAAATCGCTGATTTGCGAATTTCAACCTTGACAGATTCCAGACCGCGATTATAATGCCAGTTTTTTAATTGCGCGGTTAATGACGTTTTCGCGCTCCGCAAACTGCCCGTTCCACAATCAGACTTCGCACCAAATCGCTTCGGGGCGAAGGTCACCAACATCACTCACTTTTTTCGACAGGAGATCAAATGAACGCTAAAACTGTGTTGAAGTATGCCTCTGAAAAAGGGGCCAAGTTTGTTTCTACGCGATTTACCGATCTGCCCGGCTCCTGGCAGCACCTGACATTTCCCATCAGCCAGCTCGACGAAGATTCGTTCGAAGATGGATTCGGCTTTGACGCGTCTTCGATTCGCGGCTGGGCCGCAATCCATGAATCGGACATGCTGCTGGTGCCTGATGCGAATCGGTACTGGATGGATCCGTTTGCCTCCGAGCCCACGCTTTGCATCGTCGCGAACGCCGTCGATCCAATCTCGCGGCAGGGCTATGCCTTCGACCCGCGGTCGGCGGCTATTCGTGCTGAAAGTTATTTGAAGAGCACGGGCATAGCCGAAGTTGTGAACTTTGGACCCGAAGCTGAATTCTTTGTTTTTGACAGTGTCAATTACTACAACGAACAGAGTGAAGCTGGTTACGCCATAGATTCCGACGAAGGTCATTGGAATACTGGCCGCGGCACGACCGAAGCGGGGCCAAATCTTGGCCATCGCATTCGGGCGAAGGAAGGCTATGTGCCCACCGCTCCCACCGATACGCTCATCGACCTGCGGTCGGAAATCTCTCTGACGCTTTTGGATGTCGGCATCAACGTCGAGTGTCATCACCACGAAGTGGCCACCGCGGGTCAATGCGAAATCGATTTTCGTTATTCGACGTTGCTGGGAACAGCCGACAACCTGCAGATCTTCAAGAACGTCGTTAAGAACACGGCTCACAAACACGGCAAGACGGCGACCTTCATGCCGAAGCCTCTGTTTGGTGACAACGGTTCCGGCATGCACTGCCACCAGTCGCTTTGGAAGGGTGGCAAGCCTTTGTTCGCGGGTGACGGTTACGCGGGGTTGTCTGAAATCGCGCTGCATTACATCGGTGGTCTGCTGAAGCATGCGCCTGCTATCGTGGCCTTCGCCGCGCCGACGACGAATAGCTATAAGCGGCTGGTGCCCGGGTTTGAAGCGCCGGTGAATCTCGCTTACTCAGCGCGCAACCGTTCGGCGGCGATTCGCATTCCGATGTTCTCGACTAATCCGAAATTAAAGCGCCTGGAGTTTCGTCCGCCTGATCCGTCATGCAATCCGTATCTCGCATTCGCGGCGATGTTGATGGCCGGCATCGACGGCATTCAGAATCGGATCGATCCGGGTCAACCACTCGACAAGGACATCTACGATCTTTCGCCGGAAGAATTGAAGGACGTGCCAAGCCTGCCGGGTTCGCTTGATGCTTCGCTGACCGCCTTGGAGAACGATTATGAGTTCCTGCTGAAGGGCGACGTATTCTCGCAGAGACTCATTGATCGATGGATCGAATACAAGCGTGAGCGGGAGATTCAGCCGCTGCGTTTGCGGCCGCATCCGCTCGAGTTCGCGATGTATTACGACGTGTGAGTTGAGAGCAGCCGGTAGGGCTGCAAGACAGTAGCCGGTGTTTGAAGCAAAGCGGAAACCACCGGAACCTAAGAACGAATGGTTAGTACCCTGAAAGGGTACAATATCTCACAATCGGTCTCGCACTCTTTCAGGGTGCGCACCTTTTTAAAATCAAGAGCCGGTGGTCTGCGCTTCGACCACCGGCTACTTTCTTGCAACCCTGCGGGTTGCGCGAGCTGCTCGCTATCATTCGCGGTTCTGTAATCGCGCCGCGTAAGATACCAACGTGCCATTGCTTGCCGAAACAGTCGACCGTTTATTGCCACAACTCCCCGATCCGCGCACGGCGCAACTTCTATTCGATCGACTGATCACGGCAAACAAATCGCTGGAGCGAACGTTCGCGCGCGACCCGGGGCTATTGTCCGACGTACTCACGCTCGCCGCCTGGAGTCCGCTACTGGCGGCGACTCTGGAGAACAACCCTGATTATATAACGTGGTTGCAACGCGAGCGGGCTGTCACTCGTGTTCGCACGCGCGAGGAGTTGGGCGAGTCGCTCGGACGATTTGCTTTAATCAATTCTCAATTGGACCCGCACGTGATGCTGGCGCGATTCCGCCGCCGCGAATTGCTGCGAATCTACCTGCACGACATCAGGCGGACGCGCACCATCGTGGAGACGACGGACGAGCTCTCCAGTCTCGCCGACGCCATCCTCGAATACGCGCTAAAGCTATGCCGTCAGGAGCTTGATAATCGGCACGGTTCGCCGCAAACGACCGACCTGCAAGGCCGCATTCTTAGCTCCGAATTTACGGTGGTGGCGCTTGGCAAGCTGGGCTCGCGCGAATTGAACTACGCTTCCGACATCGATTTGTTGTTCTTGTTTTCCGAAGAAGGAATGACGTCGCTCGGAGGCTCGCGCGGCCAAATTACTAACCGTGAATACTTCGTCAAACTCGCTGAGCGTCTGCTAAAAGTCGTGGGTGGGCCCGGCGGAGAAGGCGCTTCGTATCGCATCGACGCGCGGCTGCGGCCACACGGACGCGAAGGGACGTTGGCCTGCTCCGTTGACGAGTCAGTGAATTACTACCAGAGCGCGGCGCAAGCGTGGGAACTGCAAGCGTTGATTCGTGCCCGGTCCTCCGCTGGTGCGGACACGGTGTTTTCGCGGTTCGCCGAATTAACAGAAGATCGCATCTATCGCCCAAATGTTAGTGTCGCCGAAGCCCTGCGCAGCGTGCGCGAAGCGAAAGAGAAAATCGATATTCAGCACGAGCGGCCCGAGAAAGGCTTCAACGTGAAGCTCGGTCAGGGCGGAATCCGTGAAATTGAATTTATCGCCCAGGCTTTGCAGCTTGCCTTTGGCGGCGCCGATTCGTGGTTGCGGACGGCGCACACACTCGTAACGCTGGGCCGCGTGCGCGAGCGTGCCCTGATTACTGAGCGCGAGCATTCGCAACTGTCGGACGCTTATCATTTCCTGCGCGCGCTTGAGCATCGCTTACAGATGGAGCATGGATTACAGACTCATTCGTTGCCGCTGGATCAGCACAAGCGTGAGGTGGTCGCGAAGTGGATGAACTTTGCCGGCGCCGAGGCAATCGCAGAATTTGAAGCCGCACTGGCCACACATACTGGTAATGTTCGGGTGGCCTTCGAGCGCATCTTTGCAGACTCGGCGATTAGTGAAATTCCAACGACGCGGCCGGCGTTGGTCGACAAGACGCCCGAGGATGCGAGCGCCAAGATGGTCGCCAGGGCCGCGCAACTTTTCGGCGCGCAGCAGAACTCAGGTGGTGACTTCGATGCTGATCGCTTCAGTCCGATGCTCAAGCGGGAGTTGGAAGTTTGCGGCAATCCTGCGCGCGCGACCGTATTCCTAAGCCGCATCGCCGCAGCGTTTGCAAAGGAGCCGAAGGCGAGCGCGATAAACCCGGCCCAACTCGGAACGTTGCTGCAGTTGTGTGGCGCTTCAGAATTCTTCGGAGAGATGATCGCGAGTCGCCCGTCGCTAATTCATGTT
Source organism: Pyrinomonadaceae bacterium (assembly GCA_044870975.1). GTDB lineage: Bacteria > Acidobacteriota > Blastocatellia > Pyrinomonadales > Pyrinomonadaceae > UBA11740. Next base: position 51,329 of record JBIOZK010000117.1, on the reverse strand, counting down.
TTACCAGTCGCAGCCAGCCAGTCCGCTCCGCGCGATTACGCCGCCGAATTGACGAGGGCGCTCGCGCAGCGCGGCTCATTCGCAGAAGAAATGGCCGCGTTGAGATTGAAATGGTCGGAGTTGCTGGTCGAGATCGGCGCGCATGATGCCGCCGGAAGCGAAAGCCTGTCTCAGGTGAATCAGCTCCTCACTAATTTGGCCAAAGCTGCGGCCGACGCGTCGTTACTGGTCGCCCGACGGGAACTGCAACGGCGCTACGGCGTCTTCGCCAATGATCCGCGCATGGCGGTGCTCGGGCTGGGTCGTCTTGGCAGTGGCGGGATGGATTACGGTTCCGATCTGGACGTCGTCATAGTTTACGACGCCACGGCGGGGTCGCCAGTTGCGGGGTTGACGCGAGAAGAGGCCTACGCGCGACTGACTGAATATTTTGTAGCGGCGCTTTCAAGCATCACGCGTGAGGGAGTGCTGTACCGGATCGATTTGCGTCTGAGACCCGACGGGCAGAAGGGACCGCTCGCCACGAGTTCGACGACCTTTCTCGATTATGTTGCCAAGCGCGCGGCCATCTGGGAATGGTTGGCCTATGTGAAGTTGCACGCGGTCGCCGGCGATCTGGTGTTTGGACGGACGGTCGAAGATGCAGCGCGCTCGCGCATCCACGAACTCGCGAGAAAAGTTGATGTCCGGCAATTGGCCGCCGAGACGCGCCGGGTGCGAGATCGTTTGCAGCAGGCGAAACGGCCCCGGCGTCAATCTGAAATCAATATCAAGCACGGAATTGGTGGCATGCTCGACGTCTATTTTGCCGTTCGTTACTTGCAGTTGCGCGACGGCGTGCCCGATGATGGTGAAGATCGAACGACGCGCCGGATGTTGGAAGTTTTGCGCGAAGCGGGTTCGGTCAACAGGGAACATTTTGAAAAGATGTCTGCCGGTTACGGTCTGCTCCGAGCGGTCGATCATCAGATGCGTTTGACCGTCGGTCGATTGGCGACCGTGCCGCCGTCGGATGCTCCGGCATTTATCGACATTGCGCGGCGACTCGGCTATGAGACTTCGATTCAACTGCACGACGAGGTGGCTTCGCGCATGAAAGACATTCGGCAGGCGTACGACAGCATCGTGACCGTTAACTAAATCATGAATACCGTCGATCGATGTCCGCGGTGTAGCGGCCAACTCCATTCCTGGAATGAGTTGAACGATGAAGAGCGCGAAATGGTAAAACGTCTGCCATCGGATTATTCACTCGAAGAACGGAAAGGGCGGCATCGCTGGTGCACGCAATGCTGGTTTGAAGAAGCTGGCGGCTCCCCCACCCTCGCGTAACGCGGCTGCACTTGCGGCGCCTGGGAATGTTTACAGCTTACTGCTCACGGCCAACAAATCCATGTTTCGCGTTCGCTCATCATTCAAAGGGAAAATCGAAGTAAACGCGCCGTTGCAGGCGGTCAAGCGATTTTTTTCGAACCTGACAAACTTCAGCGATATGCTGGGCGGCGTCGAAGCCATTCGCCGGGAGCGAGGCGGGATCGCGCGTTGGACCATCGCGACTGAGACTCCGGTGGGCCACGTCAGATTCACTTTTCCGGTGCGCGAAACCTCGCCTCACGCTGAAGTGATCGAATGGTCGCCGGCGCCCAACGAGCGCGAGAACCTGCTGCGCTATTCGGTGAAGTTGAAAGAATCAAACCGGACCACGACCGTCGACGTGACTCATCAGGTGGAGTTGCGGCGAAACCGCGCGTGGGAACTTCATCCTGGAGTGGGATTAATGACGGAAGCGCGTTTGAGCAACGCGCTGCAGCGACGCATCAATGAAGCGATCGACGAGTTTCTCCAGCGAGTGAAAGAGAAGCTGGAAAGTAGCGCAAGTTGATAACTTGCGGACGCTTTTATTGCCTTCCGTAGCTGATCATATTGGCCAGCATTTTGTACGCGCCGGGAATTCCGCCACGCAACTCGCGATACCAAACCATGCTGGTGTAGATGTAATGACCCTTGCCGTAATCAGCGACGAGCAAGCCGCCTTTCAGAGGATTCTCGCCCGGATCGTTTGATTGCAGCAGCGCGTGAAACTGCGGATCCCACTCTCGCGGATAGTAAAGCCCGCGCTCCTGAATCCAGTCTTTGAAATCATCCTGCCCCATCTTATTGGGAACATTCAGCAGTGGATGAGCGGGCTCGATGAAAGTGATGGGCGCATTTTCGTCAGTCACACGCTCGCCGCCCAGAATCAATTTATAAGGTGCCAGCTGCGGCCGATTGCGCTGCTCACTCGGATTCCATTCATCGGACTTGTGATAGAAGACGATCAGCGTCCCGCCGGCCTGAGCGTAATCAAGCAGCTTCTGATTGACCGCGATTAGCTCAGGCTTTGATTCATAGACCCGATTGTCGACCACGACCGAAGTGAACTTCGACAGGTCGCCTGTCTTCACGTCATCGACGCTCAACTCTTTCGACGTAACGCCCAGCGCGTTGAGCGCGTTTGGCAAACTGAAATCAAAACCGCGGACGTAGCCGACGCGAAGATTCGAAACGAGCGACACATTCGCCCAGGAGATCGGAACGTTCTTCGATGGCGCCTTAAGTTTCTCGTTTCCGAGATTCAGAAGAATTGAACTTCCAAGGGGCTCAACTGACAGCTTTACCGTCTTAGTTTCGTTGGGCGCAATTGTCATGGCCAGGTTGTCGGCTTTGCTGTTCGCGCGATCATTCGCCGCGGTCAACGTGCCGCTAAAAGCGCTGGCCTGATGATTGATAAGCTTGACCTCAAGTGCGACACGCGGAACCGGTGGCGTCTTTCCGGGGCTCGCAGTCTTTGCATCCGGCGTCGGAACCAAAACCAACGGCGTCGGTGTGATGCCCGCGATCTCGACAGGTGGCGCGACATCAACTCGCACCGGCAGATCGATACCCACTTTTGTCTTATCGATTTCGTAGGTGCACCGAATGTCTTCGTTCAATCCCAACGCCGTGGGCTCGTAAAGATGCTCGGCCAGCGGCACATTAATCCTGGCGCTGGTGGGAATCTGAATCTGTTCGGACAGAGTAATGGCGGCGCCGGGAGAGACCGCGCGGCCCGCCGAATGGTTGACCTTAATATCTACACTTCGCTGAGAACCTTCGCCGACCAGAGGTCGTGCGCCACAATCGAGCACAGTAACCGGCTGAGATCCGCCATTCGCGATTTTGATCGGCACATTGATCCTCGAATTGGCGACGACGGTTTTTCCCGGCGGTTCGGGATTCATTTTCAAGCCGAAGGCGAGCGCGGTCGCCTGTTCCAATTTGCCCCGAACCAAATCCTTGCGGTGTGGGTCCGTCTTACCTGGCGCCTCCCAATTACCTTGACGATAAGCTTCGATGAGGCTTCCGCGAGTGCGCTCCATATTCGTCAACAAATCAGCCGTCGGACCAAGATTAGGAACGCGCACTTCCTGAGCAACGGCCGGCGATAGCATCAAGCCATCAAGAAAGTTATGCGATTCCTGAGCCGGTAGCGGCGCCGCGCCGTTAGCGGATTTCACCAGACCGTAGCGGATCATCGGCAATTGACCTGCCGGAGCATTCTGGCCGCTGAACGCGCGAAAACGAGTTCTATATTCAGCGAAACTCCTGGGCCAGGGACCCTGCGTTGCGTGTTGTTGCAAAGCACGCAGAGCGTCTTCAGCGAAAACGACGCCGCGCACCGGGTCCTGTTCATTCGGATCGATGGTAATAATCGAAGTGGAACTGTTGGCAGCTGCATTACCACGTTGCCGCACGAACAATCGCTGCACCTGCCAGGTCGTTACGCCATCTTTCAACTGCTCCGGAAACCTATTTGGATCAGCGGCTGCGTCGAAAGCTTCGACGGTCATGAGCGCGGTCGCCTGGTGCTGACCGTGATCGTTGCTGGTGGTTGAGTGATTGGTGATGATGACGTCGGGACGCTGCCTGCGAATCTCCAGGACCATCCGTCGCAGGGCTTCTTCGTGTCCCCAGAACCTGAATGCCTCGTCGCGAGACTTTGAAAAACCGAAATCTTTCAGCCCAAGGAAGTGCGGATCGGAACCTTGAATCTCAGCCGCGGCCATCGTCTCGTGCGCGCGTATCGCGCCCATCTCTTCATACAACTCAGGCCCAATCGCGTTTTGGCCGCCCTCGCCATAAGTCGAAAATAAGCTAACCGTGTGCGCGCCAAATTTGTGACGCATCACGATGAGCGACGTGCCGTCTTCATCATCAGGGTGCGCGGCGACACACATGACCGTCCAGGGGTTTTGTAGATCAAGCAATGCCTGATAAAGGCCGACTCGATCTGCGGACACGGCCATGTTTTGATGGGCCCGCGGCGCATCAAAAAGCAGCGTAACCAGCACGAGCGCAAACGTGAATCGAATGGTTTTGTGTCTCATAGCTTTGAATGAGTTGCGGAAGATAGTTTACCCGCAGATGCGTGGTCAGTACCAACTGCGATGCGGGTGTTTGATTTAGCTAAGCGGCATCACATAAGGAGCGACCGCCCTGCATCACAGACGGTCCTGACTCGCTGCTCGACATCCGCCCACTTTTCACGTAAACACTGTGCCGATGTCTCATCAAACAGACAACAGCGACGAGTCCCAACTGATTCGCGGCGTTGGCCTCTGGGGCGCAACTACGCTGAACATGATCGACATGATCGGCGTCGGGCCATTTATCACGATTCCGCTGATCATTGCCGCGATGGGCGGGCCGCAAGCGATGCTCGGGTGGATTTTGGGCGCGCTGTTGGTTGTCTGCGATGGTTTGGTCTGGGCTGAACTGGGCGCGGCCTTGCCAGGATCCGGCGGCTCATACCGGTATCTCGCAGAGATTTATGGCCCGCAGAAACTCGGCCGGCTGATGGCGTTTCTGTTTATCTGGCAACTCACGTTCAGCGCACCATTGTCGATTGCTTCGGGCAGCATTGGCCTGGCCCAATACGCGACTTACATGTTCCCGAGTCTGGGGCGCGAAACCAGGGTGGCGCTTCCAATTCTCGGCAATGTTGAAATTAATGCCGTGCCGGTGGCGATGGTGGCAATTGCGGCTCTGGCGCTCGCGGTGTTCTTGCTCTATCGGCGAATTACGCTGATCGAACGCCTGTCGAAGTTCCTTTGGGTGGGTGTGATGCTGACAATCCTCTGGGTCATCATCAGCGGCGTCACTCATTTTAATCGAAACCTCGCATTCGATTTTCCGGCTGGCGCATTCACGCTCAGGCCCGAATTCTTTACTGGCCTCGGCGCGGCGCTGCTGGTCGCCGTTTACGATTACTGGGGCTATTACAACGTGTGCTTCTTTGGCGGCGAGGTGAAAGATCCGGAACGCAATATTCCGCGTGCCGTGCTGCTCTCGATTCTTTTTGTCTCGATCATTTACATCGTGATGAATGTTTCGATCCTGGGCGTGATTCCCTGGCGCGAGTTTGCCGGCACTGTGGACACGCCGGCGCAACGCTACGTCATCGCCTCGTTCATGGAGCGCCTCTACGGCACGAAGGCCGGCGTCATCGCGACCGTGCTAATCATGTGGACCGCGTTCGCCTCGGTCTTCTCGCTGTTGCTGGGCTACTCGCGCGTGCCGTTTGCCGCGGCGCGTGATGGCAATTATTTCCGCCTCTTTGCCAAGCTCCACCCGCGACATCGATTTCCCTATGTGTCGCTACTGGTGATGGGCGGCATCGCCTCACTGTTCTGTTTCTTCAAACTCGCCGACGTGATCGCGGCGCTGGTGGTGATTCGTATCCTCGTCCAATTCCTGGCGCAGATTGCCGGTGTGATTGTGTTGCGGATGCGCCGGCCTGATATGCCGCGGCCGTTTCGGATGTGGCTGTACCCGCTGCCCGCGCTCATCGCGCTTACGGGTTTTGTCTATGTGCTGATTTCCCGCAAGAACTTCATGAAAGAGATTCGCTACGCAGCGGTGCTGGTGGTGGTCGGATTAGTAGTCTATTTCATTCGCGCGCGCGTCCGAGGCGAGTGGCCGTTTGTATCAGAACCGGGAGCGGTAGCGACCGGATCAGGAGGAGCCTAATGACGCGGCTGAGGCCCTGTTCGATGTTCTCCTGTGGTGCTAGAGGCTTCTTGATCCGGTCGCTACCGCTCCCGGTTCTGACACGAGGCGGAATTAATTTCGGGAGATTTCCAAATCGGCGACGACCGGCAGATGATCAGAAGCCAGCGTGGTTACCATCCACGCGCGCCTGGTTCGGATTCCATCCGACTGTCGCGTGAAAATATAATCAATTCGCTTCGCCGGCTTATCGGCGGGATAACTCAATCCTTCACCTGATGCCTGACTTTCAACCCAGGCATCGACAAACTGTTCGCGCATCAACTTGTACGCGCCTCCGGTGGGAGTGTCGTTGAAGTCTCCGACGACGATCAAAGGGCCGCGGACATCCTTCATCGCAGTTAAGAGCTGCTCAGTTTCAAAGACGCGCCCGTCGTCATACTGATAGTCGAGATGCGTCGTCACAAAGTTGACGATGCGGCCGTCAATTTGGATCTCAGCGCGAATGAGGCCGCGGCGTTCCGCTTCGCGAAGGTTCTTGTAGAGGCGATGGTCGGTCGCGCGAATAGGAAAACGCGAGAGAATCGCGACGCCATACTGACCGCCCTGATATTTCAGATTAAAGGCGAAGGCGTAATCCATTTTCGTGAGCTTCGCCAGTTCCGCAATCTCGTCAATCCGTTGAGTACGCTCGACTCCACGATCGACTTCCTGCAAACCTACCAGGTCAACGTGCTCGTGCTTAATCACCTCGGCGATGCGTGGCAGGTCGAGTTTTTTGTCCATCCCGACGCCGACGTGAATGTTGTAGGTCATCACCCGGATTGTTTTCGCCGAGCGCGCCGCAGAAACGCGACGCGCCGCCGCTCGATCAGAAAGACTGATGAGCGGCAGCGCGAGAATCAGGCAAAAACCTAAGACGATTAGTCGACGCATCGACCTTCGATTAAGTCTCGGCGCTTTCGGGGTTTATCGTTTCGGCGGCCTGGAATCCGATCTTGCTGTGAGTGCCGTCGCAGAATGGCTTATTAGATGAAGCGCCACAGCGGCACAGTGCGATGCGCGGGCGATCTTCGGTTGGAATTTTGTTGCCGGCCGTGTCGTAAACATCGACCGCGCCCTCGATCAGATACGGACCATTTGGTTTCGGACGGATTGATACGTCTGCCATTTCATTTCTCCCCTGAATGTTTTGTTGAAAACGTGAACGCATTATCGAATAGCAAGGAGCAAAGGGCAAAGAGCAACTGAATGGAGCGTGGGCATCCCGGCCCGCAAAGCGTGCGAAGCACGCTCAGCACGGTTCGCGCTTCGCGCTCATGCGGGCAGGGATGCCCGCGCTCCATTGAGGCGCGCTTTGCGCTTCGCCCATTGCGCTTTATCCTGTCGCGCATGTTGCTGCACGCCGTGCTGATGTTCGTCGCCGCCTTCTTTGCCGGCGTGGTCAACTCGATCGCGGGCGGCGGCATGCTGCTCGTCTTCCCGATGATGATCTGGCTGGGCCTTGATCCAAAAGTCGCGAACGCCACCTGCACCGTCGCGCTGGTGCCGGGATTAGTCGGCGGCCTGTTCGGTTATCGGCGCACGATGGATGACAGTGCAATCATCCTCATGAGGCTGGGCACCGTCAGTCTGATCGGCGGCGGCCTGGGGGCATGGCTATTAATCAAGACGCCTTCACCGACGTTTGCGCGCCTGGTCCCGTTTCTGATTCTGTTTGCGACCGTGCTGTTCATGGTGCAAGGGCCGGTGAATCGCTGGCTGCGGCTGCCGTCGGTCGAGAGTGAATCGACAAAGAAGTCCTGGATCGTGGTCATGACCATTCAGTTTTTCTCGGCCATGTATGGAGGTTATTTCGGAGCCGGCAATGGAATCCTGATGCTCGCGGCCATGGGCCTGATTGGCTTGCGCGACATTCATCGCGCGAATGGCGTCAAGAATTTCTTGGGCATCTGCATCAACGGCATCGCAGTTTTCAGTTTTGCCGCCGCCCACATGGTTTCGTGGCCGCGCGCCTTATGGATGGCCATCGCCGCGACGTCGGGCGGCTACGTCGGTGCGCTTTCGGCGCAGCGCGTCGGACGAGTCTTCATCCGGCGCGCGATTGTCGTGATTGGACTCGTGATTACAATCGTGATGGTGTGGCGAATGAGATGAAAAGCAGGCTTCCTCGCGAATTCTACACCCGTCCCGATGTCCTCGAAGTCGCTCGCGATCTGCTTGGGAAGAAGCTGGTCGTGCCACATCGAAACGGAAAGCGAGTCGCCGGCATCATCGTCGAGACCGAAGCTTATCGTGGTCCGGAAGATCGCGCTTCACATGCTTACGGCGGCCGGCGGACCAATCGCACGGAAACCATGTACGGCATCGGCGGCACGGCCTACGTCTATTTCGTCTACGGCATGTACAACCAATTCAATGTGGTCACGAATATTGAGAATACGCCGCATGCGGTCCTGGTGCGCGCACTCGAACCCGTTGAGGGATTAGACGTCATGCGTCGCCGAAGGAAGGGCCGGTCGGAATATGAATTGACCAGCGGTCCGGGCCGGCTGTGCATTGCGATGGGAATCGACCGTAGCCTGGACCAGGCCGATCTCCTTGGCGATCGGGTTTGGATTGAGGACGGGGTTTCAATCTCGCCGCGCGATATCGCGCGCGGGCCGCGAATCGGAATTGATTATGCTGAGAAATGGGTGACCAAGCCGTGGCGATTTTGGGTGAAAGACAATCCGTTCGTTAGCCGAAAGAAGTGATGATTTACGAGCCGGCCAGTTTCTTCCAGACGCTCGCTTCGCCATTTTCGCGAATCATGCTGGAGACCATCATGTAAGCCTGCGCATAGAGTCCGCGCATGTCCTGCTGCGAAGCAGGTCGCTCGAGCCTTTGTTCGAGTGCACTCTCCGACAACAGCCCTCGCTTCACATAACGCGTCATCGTCTGGCCTTCACCGGCGAGGTGAATGGCCAACCCCTCGGCCAGCCAACGTGGCGCGCGATTCTGGCTGACCGCATCGATGACAACATGTGCGAGTTCATGCTTTAAGGTGGTGAAAAGCACGCCGCGTTGCTTCAGCAGCTTCAGCGGCTGAAGTTCGATACGATTTCCTTTTGTCGCCGCCGCCGCCCACCAGGGTTGACCGGTGCGCGAAGTGAAATCACCGGTGCTTTCATTCAGGCGAATGTCCAGTAGCGGAATGTTGACCGAAACAGCCGACGAAGCTCGGCGCAGGTAATCGCTGCGAGCGGATTCCGCAGTATTCAACACCTGGTCCGCGTCGCGGCGATCAACCTCAGATGGATAAGTCACGCGGACATGCTCGGATGAGATGGTGATGAAGCGAGTGAAAGGCCTGGCCGCCGCGGAGCGGCCAATGAATTTAGCCCTGCCTTTCAAGGCAGGGAACACGTCGTCAGACCATTCGGTTCGAGAATTGGATGTGGCAGTCGCGACCATTTGATTTCCGGCGGTTGTGCTCCCATCCTTAAAAGGCTGGGCTAAACTCACATTGCCGCTACGCGGCTTCACGCTCGTGCCCGGGAAATATTTCTCCAGAATCTTTTGAAAAGTCATGCCGCGCGCCGCCATGACGTGGGCACCCTCCTGACAAAGGCCGAGGCCGTGCCCAAATCCGCTGCCGCGAAAGACGAAGTTCGATCCTGAACGTGAGATTTCAAATCGCGAACTCTTCAAAACGTTCCAACCGAGGACGCGCCCGACGATGATTTTGAAATCCCAGCCGCGCACCGTTTTATGATGCTCGCCTTCGAGCGCGATGAATTCAGCCCGGCCGGTTTCGTCGCGTTTGCTAATCGAGACTGATTCAAGGTGCGACCCGACGTCGGTGCGCGAATCGCTTTGCAATGCGCGCAGAAGATCGACGCGGCTGATTGTATCTGTCCAGTTCGCGTGCGGGCCGGATTCACAATACTCATCGCGCACGCCGTGCAGATACTCGGGCGGCGTTACCCCCCAAAGTGTTCCTTCGTTCGCTGTCTTGCCTCCGCACGACGCCCCGAAATATGAATCGATCAGTTCGCCGTGATCGTCGAGCAGAACTTGTCCCTCAGTGGCGCGCACGGCAGCAATGAGCCGTGTATCAGAAACCCGACCGTCAGGGAGGGTGCCGTAAGAATTTGCACTCTCCCTGACGGTCGGGTTTCTGACAAAACGCTGGCAATGAGTCGTCGAACAAAAGTCATAGCCATCCTTCGCATGACGGCCGACGTTCTTCAAGGCGAACGTTCTGATCGCAATTGCCAGCGCCTTCAAGGCGTCCGGTTGACTCTCCAACGTGCCTTCGGCGCTCATGACTCCGAGAACATAATCCTCGAGTGGCAATTCTTCGGTGATGTTTTCGCGAACGAGATGGACTTTGATTGCTGATTGCGAATTGCGGATGGCGGATTGATTCTTTGAATCGTTGCTGGATGTTTGTGGCGGAGCCTCGCGTTGCTGTGACGCGTTTATGTATGCCGCGAAGATCGGTCTCGCTAACTCAGCTGCCTGCGAACCGTGCGCTCGCGGAAGCAGCACCAGCACGCCCAGTTCAACTTGCGCCGGATCTAGTTCGCGGGTGCTTTCAAACGGACCGGCAAAGCCAACGAACCAGCCATTGGTACGGAAGCCTTTCGGTGGAATCGCAGTACCGGTTTTGCCGACGATGCTTAATGGCAGCGACTCCAGCTTCGCCGAACGCGCCGTCCCGTAGCGAATCGCGCCCGACATCCCGTCGATAATTATCGCGCGATGTTCTTTGGCGATGCTGATCTGCGAACGTTCTACCGGCGCGTAATTGGCCGCGTTGGCAATTTGCGGTTCGTACAAGTGGCCACCATTTACCAGCGCAGCATAGGCGGTCAGCAATTGGAGAGGTGTGACCTGCAAGGTTTCACTTTCGCCTATCGCTTGTCGTGCATTGCAGTCTGCGTACTCGGTCACATGGTTGGCCTCAAAGCCGCGCACAATCCTTCCGCTGCTTCCGTTGTCGCAGGGCCGCACCATTCCTGACACTTCCAGGTTGCTGAGTCCTGTCGGTTTTCCGAAGTCGAACTCGCGCAAGGTTGTGCTCAACGCGTCACGGCCTAACCGCTGGCCCAGCGTCGCGAAATAGTAGTTGCACGAATAAGCAATGGCCTGCGAAGGATTGAACGGCGGCAAATGATCTGCGTGCACGCAGGGAAGCGAAAAGCTCAGCCCGGTGAATCGTCCGGGACAGACAGTGCGCGAGCCCTCATCGATTAACCCGGCGCGCAGAGCGGCCAGGGCGGTGAAAGGCTTAATCGCCGATCCCGGCATCATGGCCTGAGAGTACGCATTTTGAGGATTGACAATCGCGCGGATGCGACCGGTTTGGGCATCCATCACGACGATCGTGCCTTCGCGATTAGCGAGTGCCGCAGTGGCTGCGGCTTGCAGCGCTGAGTCGATCGCGGCTTCGTCACGACCCGAATTGCTGACGCCGAAATTGAGTGAAGAAACTCCCAGCTGCTGGAAGGACAGCGCGAAAAAGAAGATGGTCGCTGCGCAGGCGAGGATTAGCGCATGCTCTCGACGAATGCGTTCAAATGTGCGAGCGCCTAGACCGACCAGCGTCACGCGGCCGCCTCCACGGCGACTGCGGGAGACCGATCCGGCGTTGGCTCCGGCCATGTGTCGCTGGCATTTCTGGTCAGAGCGCTCAGAGTGACGACCCAGCCGACGAAGTTGAATGCGAAGACCAGGAACAGCTGGCCGGCGATTAATGCGAATGCAGATTTGTAGCCCTGGGGATTTAGTTTTAGATGCGAGATCATCCAGGGAATTACGAGCCAGATCAAGAATCCCAACCCTTGAATGAAGGCCGACTCAAAAGCGAATCCACGCGCCAGTGACGTGCCGATTCTCTTGAGAAATACTTTCGCGCCGCCGGCGAATAATCCACGGACTTCACCGCCGGCTACTGCGATCCACAGGTGAAACGCGGTTAATGGCAAAGCGATGGCGATAAGAAGGAATTGCAGCGTGGCGATAAGAAGGGTGGGCACGTGTGTCGGTGCCGCTTTGGGCGGGCCGGCGGCCGGACTCACGATGATAGGCGCTGGGTAGCGGAGCTGCAGCTTGGTTAGCAGGTAAATTACCAGCCAGCCGAGCAGCACCACCGGAATCGTTGCCAAAAAGAATTTCACTGCATCAACGAGAATTACGCCCCAACGAAACTTCTGATCGCGCACGCGGTTGACGATGGCTGACTGCAGGATAAAGAACTCAGCCGGAATCAGAACCAGGAAGGCGTAGGTCAGTACGACCTGCCAAACAGTCGCTTCGCGAATCCACACGAAGCGGAGAAAGGTGGCGACCAAAAGCGCGTAGAGCACAATAAAGACGGCCAACGCACCGACATTGGTGAACGTCGATCTCAACGTGCTCAACCACAGTTTCAGAGTTCTACCCATCGTTGCCTCTCTTGCGGCCAGGCCGCGCATTTGGAGTGCGCCGGCTGTTCGGCGCTTTGAATTGTGTCAGAACCGGGAGCGGTAGCGACCGGATCAATTGATTCCTTTATTGACGACCTCGATCCCGTCGCTACCGCTCCGGGTTCTGACACGTCGCCTCACAAGTTACTTCTTGTCCAAAATCCTCAGACGATCGTTCGACGTATTCGCCTGCACCGTCGGCTGATACATCAACTCGGCGCGCGCTGGAGCGACCTTGAATTCGCCCGGCACTTCAACGCGCATCGCATATTGGAACATCGCGTCGCCGTCAAAGTCGTCAAGGAACAGCACCGTGCGATTGTCGCGGAATTCGCGGTTGCTGTACCAGTCACACCATTCTTTGATCGAATAATTCAGATAGACGCCGCTAACTTGCGCTACCTGTTCGGCGCCGGCCGGAATCGGATCTTCAATCATGACGTAGCGGGCGCGCGGGCCGGTAAGACGCAGACGCACGACGATCATGTCGCCTGAATGCAATTCGCCCGTCAGCGGCTCAATCTTCCAGCTCGCCTTCTCGCCTTCGTTCGCGGTGACGTGCAGGCGCAGATATTCACGCGTCAGCTTTAGACCACCGGCAGAATTCGCGGGCACGTTTTCGTCCGCGGTGAAGTATTCCAGCGCCGACGAAACGTAGAGCGCGCCTTTGCCATGCTTCACGATGCGAATCTGGTTTGAAGCGCCGAGTTCGTTGCCTTTCTTCGCGACTGAAATCGTAGTCGCATTCGTCGCGTCGCTCGCCGAGATGTGCTGACCGGCAACTTTCTCACCGTTCAGGTAAACCTCGAACGAATAATCCGGCGAAAGTTCTTTGCTGACTTTCAGATAATCAGTCAGCCCATAAATCGCGAAGGCCGTTTCCTTGGTTGAAAGCCAGTAGTAGCCGTTGCGCCGGTTCTTGACCAACCATCTCGCGGCTTTGGGCAGTAGCGATGAGCCAGGATTGATTTGCGCCAGCGCCTTTAATGAAAGCGCGGTCGCTTCAGAGTCCATGTACACGTCGCGGCCGTAATCGTTCACGCGGGCAGTTTGCCAATGGGCTTCGAAGTCATCCTTTTGCGCCGCGCCTTCGATCAGATTGGCGACCTCATGCGCGCGGCCGTCTTTGTGCTCCTGCAGCGCGAGCGCCAGCAGGGCTCGCCCGTACGGTCCGAGGTTATTGCGCTTGCCGTACAGCTCATCGAGGAAGTGCGCGTCGCCGTCACCGCTTTCCGTGAACGCGTAAATCATGTACGCGCGCGTTTCGTCATCAATCGGGTTGCCGTCGTCGCGCTTGCCGGCATTCAGCATCGCCGCAAGTTTCTCGCGTCCCTGATCACGCCGCCATGTCTCGATTTGAAAACCGGCGCGGCTGGCCATCGTCAGTCCGTCGACCACGTAAGCCGTCATAAACGGATCGGTCTTGTCGTCTTTCCACCAACCCCAGCCGCCATCGGCGTGCTGATAGGCGTACAGACGATCCATGCCTTTCTGAACTTTGGTGTTCAGATCGTTCGCAGCGCGAATCTTCGCCGTCGGAATGTCCTTGAGCGCCTGTGCGACGACGACGTTTGGCAGGAAGCTCGACATCGTCTGTTCCGTACAGCCGTATGGATAAGACGTCAGGTAATCGAGCGCGCCGAACAGCGCTCCGGCGATTGAGGGCGAAGCTTCGATCTTCAGATTGCGCGCCGAAACATCGGCGCGTCCAGGCAAGTCGAGATTGAAAGTTTGATCGGCATCGTCCTGAGTCACGGTGGTCGTGTTGCCGGTCGCCTGCTTGAGACCATGCGGCACGATCTCCATGGTCATCTCGACCGCGTCGGATTCGGTATCAGTCAGCGCTTTCGCCAGCAGGGTGAGCTTGCCGACCTGGTTCGCCTGCACGCGCCAATCGACACGATGCTCGCCGTTAGGACGGATGGTCACAGTTTGCGAGGGCGCATCGAGCATTTGCGCGCCATTGAGATCGAGCGAAATCTTGGTCGATTTGTCGTTCTTCAGGAAATTGTGCACCACGCCGGAGATGGTCACCGTGTCGCCTTCAGTTAGGAAGCGCGGCATCTCGAGCCGCATGATCACGTCTTTGCGGGCGATCGTTTTCTGCACGGCCGAGCCGACTTTTGTATCGGCGGTCACGCCACGCGCCGTTGCACGCCACGTCGTCAGGTTGTCAGGAAGTTTGAAGCTTACCTGTGCTTTGCCGTCTGCGCCGGTGACCACGTCGGGTTGCCAGAACGCCGTGTCTTTGAATTCCTTGCGCACAGTCGGCTCGGCCATGGACGTGCTTTCGTTCTTGAAATCGGCGAGTTGATAACTCGACTTGTTCTTTGCCAGGTCCGCCGGTTGCTCCCCTGCGTGTCCGGTGAATGTGTAATGAATCGCGAGACTCGTCTGCACTTCGACGTAGCGTTTGTGGTAGAACTCGCGCTTGATGTTGCCGACGGTTTCAGTGGCGATACTGTAGATAGCTTCGTCAACAATTCCGAGACTCACCTCAGTGTTGGCTGCGGGCGAGCCGTCATCGTTTCGCGCGACAATGGTGTAAGAGGCGACGTCGCGTGGCTTGAACTCGGTTTTGTTTGGAACGATATCGAGCTTCAGCATCTTGTCCACAGCCGGCACCATCAGATTCTGGCTCTGGCTGTACATGTCACTGTCTTTGACGAATGACACGTCGAGAAACACGTTGGGTTCGTACTTGCGATCGATAGGCACGTCGATGACTATGCTGCGACCGGCGGCATCGATCTCACGCACGGTTATTACCTCAGCTAATTCCGTGGTAACGAGCAGGTGAGCCTTGTCACTCGGCAGCATCGCCAATACGTGTGCGGTTTCTCCGGCTTTGTAAGATTTCTTGTCGGGAACCAGCTTGATGGCCTTCTCGTCATAACCGCGGAACTCGAAGTCGGCCCACTCACCCTTCTTGTCAGGCGCCCAAAATGAGCCGCCGCGGTTCGTAATGGCTTTGCCATTCTCATAAACGATCGCTTTGACGTAGATGCTGCCCGGAGACGGAACCGTGAAGTCGTACGTAGCGTTGCCCTGGCTGTCGGTGTTCACATCCGCCGACCCGAGCTCGCGTTCATGCAGGATGTAATCGACCGTCTTGTACTTATAGCCGTTGTACTCTTCTTCTTTCTCTTTCTTTTCGTATTTCTGCTCAATGAATTTCAGCGTGACTTTCTCCGAGACGGGCTTGCCCGAATACTCGGCGGTCTTCACGCGGATCTTGGCGGCGTCTCCCTGGTAATAGATGTAGCGTTCGGGGTAGGCGTCGGCGACGGTTTTGCCGCGCGTGCCGATGAACGAAGCCGCGCCCTGCATTTCGCGACGCGACGCGTCAGTGACTGACGCTTCGAGGCGATAGGAATAGTCCCAGTCTTCCTTTGCTTCGGGCGCCGGGACAGTGAACTGGACGACGGCTTGTCCTTGAGCATTGATTTCGGCGTCGCCTTCTTCGACGAGGTCGGTGCCGTAATAGCCATAGTCTTCTTCATCGCCGCCTTCATTTTCCGGACCGGCTGCGTCGTCGTCTTCATCGCTTGATTCGTCTCCCCACCACCAGTGGTAATAGCGTTGCTTGTAAATGTAGTAATGCACGTCGGCGTTTGTGACCGGCGCGCCGAAGAAGTAATTCGCGTTTATGGTGAACTTTACCTTCTCGCCGACCGCGGCGAATTCCTTCGGACCTTTCACCGTCACTTTGAATTCGGGCTTCTTGTATTCCTGAACTTCGAAGTAGCCGCTGGATTTTGCTTCACCGACAGACGCGGTGACGTTGTAGCTGCCAAGTGGTGCTTCGTCGCCGAGATCGATTTGGCCGCTGAACGTGCCGCGATCGGAAAGCGGCAACTCCTTCTCAAAGAGTTTGCCGTTGTTCGGATCTTCGACGACGACGTGGACGGTCTTGCTGTCGAGCAACTTGTAGCCGCCGGTCGTCCATTGACGCAGGATGCCTTTGAAGAAAACTGATTGCGCCGGGCGATAGATCGGACGATCGGTATAGATGTAGCTGGTAAGGTCTTCGCCGGTAAGCACATCATCCTCGCCGCCGTATCCGCCGAAATAGAAACTGTCGAGATCTGAAATGACGAAGTTATCGCGTTCCTTCGCCATGATCAGAAACGGGTTCTTTGTTTCTTTGGTCGGATCGACGTCTTCGGGTGCGGTCTTCGGAGGCTCCGGCACTTTCACCTCAGTCTTGAAGATGCCTGATTTGTCGGTGGTGCCGGTGGCCAGCGTGTTCTTCGCGTTGGTGACTTCGACATTGACGCCTTCGTGCGGCGCGCCGGTCTTGCGATCGACGACGTAGACCACAACCTGCCCGTGGCGATTCGTCTTTTCGATCATCGTGAGGTTGGTCACGATGGCCATCGAGTAGGCGCGCTGGCCGCCGTTGACGGCTTCGACCAGATAAACGCCGGGATCGATTTTGCCCAGCGTGATCATGCGGCTGTCGTATTCATTTTCCAGGGCGGGCAACGGCTCGCGCCAATCTTTCACCTTCTGATCAGGATTCAATAGCGGCACACGCGCATAGTCCGCCACGTTCAGCGGCGTGCGGCTCGCTTCAGGCTCCTTGCGATATTTTTCATTGAAGGTGACGCGATGATCTTTCGCCAGGTGTGAACGCACAAAATCTTTGAACCAGCCGAAGAGCGAGAGCTTGAACTGATGTGTGCGTTCGAGTAGCGAGACCCGGCGGCCCTGCGTGATTTGCTCCTTCTCTTTCTCGCCCATCTCATGCGGATCTTCCAGTTGCTTGAAAAACTTGTTCGGGTCCTTGATGCGATAAACCCGAAAATCGAGATAGTCGATATTTTGATAGCTCGCCCACAGACGCGCCGATTCGTTTGGCGCATAACTCTTGTTTGTCGTCAGTGAGAAGTATGGCTTGGTGCTCTCGACTTTCGGCGTGGCCGGCGCTGCGGGCGTGTTCGCGGCCGCGACCGGCGCGGTGCGTGTACGAATGATGTTGAAGCCCAGCACCGAAGCAACGAGGGCAAGATAGATGGCCGCGGTTACAATGACGCGGCCGGCCTTGGAAGATGTGGACACGATGATTTGCTCCCTTCGGGAATCAACCCGAGGACGTTTGAAATCACTGCAAAATCTTCAGACGATAAAATCCCAGATAATTCCTGTTGCTTTCGATCGGACGCCAACGCGGATCGGGATGATGATCGAGCACCGACAGTTCAACCTTTTTGACGGTGCCTTTATCTATGGGCGATGAACCGGTGTGATAGACGACCCAGTCGCCGGCGCCGTTTGCGGCTTGCCGCGCCGGACCCAAAAAAACCATTACGTGATAAGGAAACTTCTGGACCCAGGGTTGATAAAAGAACAGCAGATCGCCTGGTTGAGCCTGGTTGCGATCCCGTGTAACAAACTGACTATTGAAATTCTTCAGAGTCCGCGCATCGGCAAACTCTGAGAAGCGGCCGTTGCGTAAATCGCTCTCGCTGAACGACCCAAAATCGGTTCGAAAGATTTTTTCTCCGAGCGGATTTCGGTCCAGATCGAATTCAGCTACGTCAGACGCGACGGTCTCGTAGCCAGGCCCCATCTTCTGAAACCAGGGACGATCATGACGGCGCAGGGCTTCGCGCATCGCGAACCGCGCCAGCCCCGCGCAATCGCGTTGCTCTTCATTCCATTGTTCGCTGATTCGATAGAACTGGTTCTCGGCAATCGCTGTGAACCAGCGACGAAAGGCGTCCCGGTCCTGATAAGTCCGCAGCTCCTCGATATCCGGAATGCCGTCGTTATCAGAATCGGGCATCTCTGCCTTAGTGACGCCGCCAGTCGCGAATTCTGATTTCTGCCCTCGGACCTCTGCCCTCTGCTTTTGCTTTAAGGCGGGTGCCCCTTCAACGTTTGGGGTGCGACGAAGTCGGGTGTAACTCCAGGCGAGCGATGCGGTAGAAACAAAAATCACGCCCGCCAGCGCCAACCAGCGTTTTGAAGGGGCACGCATTTGCAGGGGTTCTAGCATTGCCGCCTAGTATTACGTTGAAGAAGCTTCGCGAAGAACGCGGATGCTATCACGAGTCGGTCAGGTCAACCACTACAATGTTCACGTTGGTACGCCTCCGCCTTATGTGGATTTCCTCAGTGGACGAATCGCATGTTAAGCTGCGGACGATTTCGCGGCCGCAGCTACGAATTGCGCCGCCAGCATTATGATTGACCCCATTTAATCCCTCGGCAGCCGGAAACAGATGCCGAAAATAAACACCAGCCCGGACGCGATTCTTGAAGCCATCAAGAAAATCGACGTCCTGTCCGAATTACTCGAAGACAAAAACAAGAACAATTTGAAGATAATTGCCGAAGGCAAAGTCGCCGGCGGTAAGCAGATTGGTCCCTACGCTCGCCTGCTCACTTTCGCGCCGGGTGAGCCGATCATGCATGAAGGCGATTGGGGCGGAAACACTTTCTATTTCACGATCGATTCAGAACTTGAAGTTCAAGCGACCGATAAGTCAGGGCAACTGAAGACGGTCGGCAAGGTGCACCCCGGTTCTTGTTTCGGCGAGATGTCGATCCTCGCCGGCGTGCCCCGCAACGCCACGATCTTCTCTTCAGACAATGGCAAAGAAGCCACCGTTCTTGAAATGGTGCGCCCGGCGCTGCGGCTTTTGAGATCGCTGAAAAAATTTGCCGAAAAGATTGATACCACCTATCGCGGTCACGGGCTGGGCCGGGTAATTGCCCAGCTCCAGGACAGTGTGGCTGATGATCTAACCAGCGTGGAACTCGTTGCGCTCGGAAACATTTCGCAGTTCGCGGTCTATCCCAAGCATCACCTGTTGGTCAAAGAAGGCGGTCCCATCGATTGTTTGTACCTCATCCATAGCGGCTGGATTCGTCGTGTCCATGGCGTGCCGATTTATAAAGACGTGACTGAGGGAACCGGTGTCGCGGCGAGCGAACTGATCCATGAAGATTTTTTGGGCGCGGGAAACTGTCTGGGGTTGGAAGCGCTCGATGGTCAGAGTGGGTGGGGTTACTCGGCTGAGTTGATGGCGCGTTCCGAAGTGCTCGAAGTTCCCTTGAAGGAATTGCGCGCAAGTCCCGAGCTTTGCGCTCGCGTTGTCAAAGCATTTGCCGGCTTTTCGAGCGCAGATGACGACCCGAAATTGAGTGCGCGCGGCCACAAGCCCTCGCTGGCGGCCGCTGAGAAAGAGATCGCTACCGGGATAGTCGACGGTGTCAACTTGCTGGTTATGGACATGGACCTCTGTGTGCGCTGCGGCAATTGTTCACTCGCGTGTCACAAGGTACACGGGCAATCAAGACTCTTGCGGCGCGGGATTCACATCGAACGTCCGCTGCAACTCAACAGTCCCGCGCGGCAGCATGTGTTATCGCCGTCGGTGTGCATGCACTGCAAAGATCCCGAATGCTTGACCGGATGTCCAACCGGCGCCATTTTCCGAGATCCGAAGGGCCACGTCGATATCGATAAGTTAACCTGCATCGGCTGCTTCGATTGCGCCACTCAATGTCCTTACAACGCAATTTCGATGGTGCCGCGCGATGGCGTCAATGCTTCCACGATGAGCTGGGGAGCTCGATTGGGGCAATTGTTCAGCTTTTCGACGACGCTGCCGCCCCCCGTCGCCGAAGCGGAAGACATGATTGCGATCAAGTGCAATCTCTGTGAAGACACACCGCTGAATCCAACCAGTGCCAAGCGGCCGGCTTATTCCTGCGAGGAGAATTGTCCGACGGGAGCGCTGGTGCGCGTCAATCCACAGGAATACTTTGGCGAGATTGAAAAAACACTGGGCCTGGTGTTTCGCGATCAGAACCATGCCATTGGCCGCAATATTCATAAGAGCGATCCGCTGGCGCGGGCATGGCATATCGGCGGCGTGTTGGCGACCGTGGTTGTCGCCATCCTCATGATTTTGGCGGCGCGGCGTTACGGCTTCAATGAGCCGTGGCGCGGTACCTGGTTGACCGTGCGTTGGTTGACCGGGCTGGTTGGTTTTGCCGGCGTCGCGGGGGTGATGACCTATCCCGCGCGCAAGACGGTCTACCGACGCCGCGCCGGTGCGCTGCGATATTGGTTACTCGCCCACGTTTATCTCGGCATCATCGCGACCGTGGTTTTATTGATTCACGGCGGCAGTCATCGCGGCGGCTTGCTGACGTTGATCTTGATGCTTTGGTTCGATGCCACGATTTTGACTGGAATATTTGGCGTCATCTGTTACGTCGTAGTGCCGCGCATTATGACCAGCATCGAGGGAGATCCACTGCTGATCGAAGATCTGGAAGGGCGCCGCGCCGAACTACGGGCAGACCTAGAAAAGATCGACAGCGCTTGTGACGCGGAAACCCGCTCATTAATCGAAAAGCAGATAAAGCGACACTTCTTTTCATTTTCTTACTTGATGACGGAATTCATTCGACGTGAAGAGTTGACGGCGACGCTGGCCAAAGCGCGTCTGCGATTCAAGGCGGAAATCCTGACGCCCACTGCCAAAGAAAGACGAGATCAAATCCTGAAAGCGGTCGAAAGGTCGGCGGTGCTGCGCCGGGTCGAAGCCTTGATTTACCTGCACCGGCTGTTAAAAGCCTGGGTCGCGCCGCACGTAATCGCGACTTCAATCATGCTGGCTTTGATGCTTGTTCATATCATTCAGGTGGTGTTCTTCAACGTTCGTTGAAATAGTAAGCAGTGAGCGGTGAGCAGAAGGACCACGTGCTTATTACTGCTTACTGCTCACCGCTCACTGATTGGCCATGGAAGCAACTTTCATCATCGTTCGCGAAGACTTGCAGCTCGATCCGGCGACCATCGTCGCTGAGGGGATGCTGTTAGGCCGTCTGCCAACGTGCGAGTTGTTGCTTAATCATCCGTCAGTTTCGCGTCTGCATGCCGGCATCTCATTCAGTGAAGGCGATTACTACATTCGCAATCTCAGGCAGAGCAATCCAGTTGTGTTGAATGGGACGAAGCTGGCTGATTACGAGGCGCTGGCGCCCGGCGATGTATTGGGCATTGGCCCGTTTGCACTGAACATAGACTTTGATCAGGGTGTGCTGGTGATTACGGTATCGCTGCAGATCGCCGCGACGCCCATGGAGGCTGAGAGGCGGCGTGAAGCGTCAGGTCTTTATCAGTTGCCGACGACCAGCGGTCTGGAATATCCGGATGCCATTTCACAGCTCGAGGCGGCACTGCAAAGGACGATTCCGCCAAGTCGAAAGCCGAAGCCTGCCGTCACCAGTTCCCGAGCGCTCGATGTGTTCTGGGACAAGCGAATCACCGCCGCCACCAAAGCGGTGCGGCCTTCGCCGTTGTTTCCATTGACCGGCCGGCCCAGCGGAAAAGCGCAATCAATTTGGACGCCCACGACCGATCTGAAACGCCGGTGGCCCGCCTCGATGCTGCTGTGGGGTGCGATTCCCGTACTCTTGCTGGCCTCGGCGGGGGCTCTGTTTTATGCGTCCGCGTTCGCGCCCGGATCGATTTCCGAGGTGCACACGCGCGCGGTGATGAACCTCGCTCCGCCAATAGCCAAATCCGCAACTGCGAGTGCCTGCACTTCATGTCACGGCGTGGGCGCGAACATGGAAGCCAAGTGCTCTTCGTGTCATACGACCGATGCTTTTGTTGCGACCGTAATTGCGCCGCACCTGAATGCCGGCATCAGTTGTGTTGATTGTCACGCCGAACATCGCGGTGCTGAGTTCAACCCAATCGACGGTGGGCTGCTTTCATGCTTTCAGTGTCACAACGATCAGAATAAGAAGACTTACAACGGCAGGACCGTCGCGACTCCACACGGGGGAACTTTCGGCTATCCGGTAGTCAATGGACACTGGCAGTGGGCCGGGTTGGACGCCGACGAGATGGCGCAGCGCAAGACTTCTTTGCAGCTCGAGCGCTTACCCGGTGAGACTGACGATCAGTGGCGTAGCAAACAGTTTCATGCAGTGCACCTTTATCGAGTGAAAGCCATGGCGGGATTGCCCGGGAACAAGGAAGGCCAGCTAAGTTGCTCAAGCTGTCACGCGACGCGCGATCCGATCGACCTGACTACACCGCGAACGACATGTGCGAAATGTCATAACGGCCAACCCGATGCGCGTGCCGGCCGGCAGGTCATCGCTTCAGACAAACCCAATTGCACTTCATGTCACGTGCAACATAACAAAGATAAGCGACATTGGAATCCGCAGTTGATGAGTAGTGTCAGAACCGGGAGCGGTAGCGACCGGAGCAAGCGCGAACTGTAGACGAGGGTCTGGCTTTTCTGTGGAGGAGTCAATTGATCCGGTCGGTACCGCTCCCGGTTCTGACACTACTTCGCCGCGTGACACTTACCGCAGCCCTTGGGATCGGAACCTGAGATCTTCTGTGCCAATTCGGGTTTTGCCTTGATGGCCGCGTCGTGACATTCAAAGCAGTTGATGTGATAGGCGTGTTCGTTATCCATCTTCAACTGCTTGCCGTCTTTCGTGATTACCGGCAGCTGCTTGCTTTCATCTCCCGCCTGCAAATGGCACTGGCGGCAAACTTTCACCGGGGCGGCGGCTGCATCCTTCAAAACCTCGGCCGTCAAGACGACGCTGCGTTCGGAAGTTGTCAAAGGCGGCTTGAGACTTTCCTTGGGCTGATCGGTGTGATGACAGAAGGTGCATGCCGTCACCGACGCGCCGTCGGGGTTGTATTTCTTAACTGAATGCGTTTCGTGATCGAACGCGACCTCGCCCCACTTGTCGTCGAGACTGTCGGTATCGAGCTTGACCTTGGTGGGCTGCTCTTTGCTTTCCCTGGCTGGCTGTTGAGTGAATGACGGGCGCGCTCCGATCGTCACGATCGTAAGAACCAGACCTGCCAATGCTGCAATCAGACCGATCAGAATACGCCTCATGTCATACCCCTTGTAATCACGAAACTGGATCGCATGTTAGGAACGCCGTTCCTTCGATGTCAAACGAAGAGTCGCGCAATCGATGTAAAGGCGGGCGCCGGTTTGGAGCGCGGGCATCCCTGCCCGCAAAGCGTGCAGAGCACGCTCAAATTCCTTCGCGCTACGCGCGCATGCGGGCAGGGATGCCCGCGCTCCACTCACGAACCAATTCTGAAGCTCGATCCCGTATGACAACGCCGGCAATTCTTGAAATCCAGGTCGCCGCCAAACGCACGCCGGCCGTTATGACATGTCGCGCACGAACTGGCTCCCGACGGAAAGTGTTCCTGCGCTCGCGGCGAATTGACCTGCCGCCGTTGTGGCAAACCAGCCGTGTAGTTGTGACAGCTTGAACAGTTGAGTCGCCGCTGCGCGCCGTGTTGCGCATGACTGAAGGTGATTCGATACGCCGGCGAGTCAGTCGATGTCCGCGTGTATGTCTTCATCGAATGGCAGACGCCGCAGTAGCCCAGGTCGCGGCCATTCGCCTGCGCCTCAGGCGTATGGCAGGAGTAACAGCCGGCGTGCGCATTCAAGCCGGCCGGTATCGACAACGCCGCGCCGCGCCGCAAAGCCGAACTATGACAGCCGGTGCAACCATTCTTTGGTTTCGCGTTGCCGGTCATGTGCTGGGCATGATCGAAGCTGACGTTGAAATTCTCTTTGAAGCGATCGGGAAAGCTCTTGCGCGGCGGATCGTTGCCATTGACGTTCTCATGACAGATCGAGCACATCGGAATATTCGGCGTGGTGAACTGTGTCAGATGACAACTGGTGCAATCTTTGTGACCTGGAAAATTCGGGCGCACCGAGTTGTCCGTTCGCCGATGACAGCTCGTGCAGGCCAGCGATGCGTGCCTGGAACTCGTGTGCAGGAATTTTGAATAGTCCTGATCATTTGTCTGTGATTGAGAATAACCGACAGACATCGCCAGCATCGCAATCAAGATGTAAACACGAACGGTCACGTTGGTTTCTGGTCTCCGCTTTCACTGCGCTGCTGCTTCATGACCCGGCGGCGGCTTTTTCGCTCCGACATCGGGCGTGTGGCAGTAACTGCACGCATTCGTCTTCTTAAGCTGGGCAAACTCTTCTTCAATCGTAATCAGCTTCGGGTAGGTCGTTTTCTTATTGTCCTTGTGACAAGTGGTGCAGGCAGCGATGGGCACATCCGGCGTCAACCCTCGCAAGGTCGTGGCACGCGTAATGTTGATGTGACAGGAAGTACATTCCAAGACGTGTTCGCCCTTACCGCCTTCATGACTGAACTTTGCCGAAATGCGTTTAGGTGTCAGCACGGGCACGAATGTGCTCGACGCTTTGTGACAACCGGCGCAATCGTGGTTAACCGGCTTTTGATTTTTCCAGTGACAGCCGAAACACGCATCGTGACTGCGGGGCACTGTTTTGAAGAACTTGCCGGACTG
This sequence comes from Pyrinomonadaceae bacterium, assembly GCA_044870975.1. GTDB lineage: Bacteria > Acidobacteriota > Blastocatellia > Pyrinomonadales > Pyrinomonadaceae > UBA11740. The sequence goes on along the minus strand of JBIOZK010000117.1, from coordinate 26,477 downwards.
ATCGGGCGGGTTCGTGACCGGCGGTAACAGTTCATCGTTGCGTTGATGACAGATGGAGCAGTTATTGTAGTCAGGTCTCTTTTCGTCGGGTGGCACAGTCTTTAGTCTGTGATGAGATTCGAATTTCACAGACTGAAGTCTGTGCCACTCAAGCCGGGCAATCACGTTCTGATGTTTGTCGTGCGGAAACTCGATTGTGAACTGGCGTTCTGCTTTCGGTTTCAGGGGTTGATTCGCACCGTTCGGATTACCGAAAGCGAAGCGTGCTGCTTCGCGCGGGGCGGCTTTTGGATGGCACACCGTGCAGATTGCCGGACCGGTCCCAATCATCGCCTGGCGCGTGAAGAATTGTTGCCGATGACAACGAACGCAGGCGGCGTGTTCGGGAAAATCAGCAACATCGGGAAAGTCTCGCTTGGCTGTCCAAGTGGTCGGAATCTGATGGCATTCATTGCAAGCAAGGCTCTTGTGTTTATTAGATGAATGAGCAAACGCGGCATACTTTGCCGCCGATCCTGGCGTCACCTGTCGCTGTGCGAGCGGTCGGGGGCGACGACGCGTTTGCGCGCCGGCAAGCGCCGCGACGCCCGCACATACGATGATGAAAACGAACGCGCGCTTTGTCATCAGTTACAAACCGGCAACGGCCGCTCGATCACTTCGCACTTCACCTTCGGATCATTTTCGTTTGACATGATGAACGGCCGGCGCATCGCAATCGACAGATCAGCAGCCTTAACTTCTCGTTCGCATAACCAAAGGATGTGGCTCTTCTCAGTCTCGCTCGGAATGAGATTTGAAATGGTGTAGGTTCCGGGTTCGAGGTCGGTTAGATAAGCGGTGCCTTTGCGGTCGGTCATGATCGACATGACCGGCTTGCCGCTCTGCGTCTCGGCCTGTTTCATAAGCGCGTCGATCCTGCTCTGCTTCGAGACGCGATAACCGTCACGAATCTCAGGCGGCAGATAATTTGGCAGCCAACGGTGCGCCACTTCAGGAGACTTCAGTTCTGCCAGTGCTTGATTGTAAGCGCTTTTGAATTCCGGAACCGCGTCGTTACCGGACAAATAAATGTCTTCAATCGCACGGCAATAAACCGAATCACAGTCGTTGACCCCCAGCCATTTGATCAGTTGCTCGCTTGCGCCTTGGGAGCGGTAATAGCACTCGCGCGAGCTGAACGTGGTTTGCTTAATTGCTTCTACCAGCGATTTGTTCTCCTCCAGCGAACCTTTAATGAGAAAGATTCGCTTGCGCGCCAAGTCTTTGGTGGCATCGCCTGATTTGTATCGGACTTTGAGGCGAATAGCGCCGCGGCTGGACGTTTGAGTCTGGGCGGCGAAGGCAAACGTTAACAGCGCGCAGCCAAACAGCGTTGCCACGAGGGTGTTCCGCAACCTCTGAGCACCGCAACCATTGGCGGGCGCTAGCCCGCCTCTAAACGGTAAAGACATCATGCCGGTGTTTAGAGGCGGGCTTCCTGCCCGCCTGCTGGGCTACAAATTCGGACTGCGCGGAAACTTCAAGAACGGCAGGCGCACCCCGCGCACAAAAACTTGATCTGAGCGAATGCTCTCCGGTGGCGCATAGCCGGCGCCGCCGGCGGCTGCAATCAAATCATCCTGATCAACTCCATCGCCGCTAATACCGATAGCGCCAACCAGCACTCCGTTCTTGTAAAGCGGCATGCTCCCGGGAAAGATTTGAATTCCGTTCGGCAAACTCGGAATCGAAGTGCATGACGAGACAATCCCGCCACTCAAGACCGTTTGCAGATTGGCCTTGATCAGATCCAGTTGCAGACCGACGTTGAAGACGCTCCATTGATTAATTGCAGTGCTGAACGGACCGGCGGCGGTGTTGTTGATGCCGTCGGGAAAGAATGGCCGATGCAAAAAGCCGCCGGCGCGATCGGTGAAGGCGACTGAACCATCCAACTTCAAGCCATCTCCGGCCGCGCGGTCTACGTACGATCCGAATCCGGCGCCACGCAGCAGCCCTCCCGCGCCGGCGTTTGAATAGAAAGCCGCGGTTCGCGCCTTCTGCACGGAAACATCGAAACCGAACACCGGCGCATCCTGTTGCCGAAAAACGCCCAGCACCAGGCCGTTCGGATCGACGACGGCAATCGTCACTCGCGCGTTACTGCCCAGCGGTTGGCGAATTGCGGCGCGGGTAATGTTCGCCTGCTGCGCGGCGTGCGAGATGATCGTGTTCACATCAGTAGCGGTCAAAGCCGTAGATCCGAACGGGCTGCCGATGAACGGGAAGAAGCGAGCGTCAACTTCTCCTGCGATGCCGCCCACAACCGCCGGCGTGAAGTGAGACGGTAGCGCCCCACGAATGATGAATAAGGCCGGATCGAGAATTCCCGGAAGCGCGCTGAAAGGGATGGTTGGTGGCGCCGGTGCCGAGGTCACATTCAAATAAGCCAGACGAATGCCGTTAACCAAAATGTTATCGCCGCGAATTAGCGAGGGAGCTTCGAAGCCCCTGATGGCCGAAACTGCGATGACTTCTTCGAAAGGCTGATCGAAGTCAGCCGGGTTCCGATCCACCGTATAGACGCCGTCGCCTTCGATGCCTACGCCCCCGACTGCTTCCCCGTTCTTGTAAATCGGTGCGCTGCCCGGATCGCCGCTCAAACCTAACGGCAGGCCCGGCTGCTTTATGTCACTGCAAGGCAATGACGAAAACTGCACGCCGTAAAGCGGGCCGCCCGGTTGAAAGTCCACCCCGGGTGGAAAATGTTCCTGGATGATGAAGCCCGCTGTGCGTGAGGTGAATGCGTTTCCACGCGTGCTAAAGAAAGCGGCGGTGCCGGCTTTTGAGATAGCTGCGAACCCGGCCGGGACAATGGTTCCGTCCAGTCCATTCGCAACAAAACCAGTGATTGGATCAGGCGCCAGCGTGGGCCCCGGTCCACCGCCGCGAAATTGTGTCGTCGCCGGCGCACCGGTCATTTTGAAAACCGCAAGCGTGTTTCCTTCTTTGTCCGTGACCGCGACTGTGACTGGATGATTTATGGATGCGGCGGCCGAAACTGCCTGCGCGATAATTGTTTGCACTTCGGAAACTGTTAGCGTGCCGGCGGTCGCTGAAGATTGCACCGCCGGCGCAATCGTTCCCGGTGTAGGTGCGGCGCCTTCATCATCCGGCGGTCCGTCGCCGACGTGACCAATGGCGACTCGCACGCGATTGCTGCTGGCGCCCTGGTAACTAATGCCGATCAAAACGTCGCCCGCATCATTCATCTGGTCATCAAGCCGCAAGACTACCGCGGTGACCCAATCCTGCCCAGCCACGGGCCCAATGTATTCGACTGACAACGTGTAGTTTCGGTTCGTTCCGTCCTGCGCGATTGCGCTCACCTCGGCTGGCGGTGCGTTACGATCCAGTCCCATCGCAAACAGCATAATGCGCGTGCGGTTGTCGTTTCCCCAGCTCATTTGTGAACTTGGCGTAAACGGCTCGCGCTGGAGCGTTACCGAATGGACGGCGATCGCCCGGGTCGATGACTCATCGCTGATCAGAATGATTTTGTTTGATTGAGCCTGGCCGCCACGGGAAAGAAGTAGCCCAGCCATGCACGCCAGAGCGCAGGACCATAGGGCGATAGAAATCCGCCGGCGGTGAAAAAGACTGGCTGCCATCAAAACGTGCGCATGTCCGACTATTGCTGATCGCGGAGGGGGAGAAAGGAATCTATCACTTATCTTTTGGCAGCGAAATATTTTTCTCACTTTGGCCAACGATGATTTTGATTGATAGCTACCGGAGCGTGTGCTACAAGTCGATGCTATTCCAATGCGGTCGCGCACGTTCAATTCTCGCCGCGTGACACGGGCGATCGTCCTAATCGCCGTCGTCGTGATCTTGATTACAATTGCGCCAGCCCTGGTGTCCGCGCAAAGACGCGGCTCGATCAGCGGTACGATTAGTCCTGCCAACCGCGGCGTGGTGGTAGTTGCCACCAGTCAGGTCACGAGTAAGGTAACAACCGCAGAAACTGACGCCGCGGGAAAATATTCATTGAGTTTGCGACCTGGCGCTTATCGAATCAGCGTTGAGGCGCCGTATGTTGCCCGGTTCGACAAGACGAAGAATTATGGCGAACACGCGCTGCTGCGCGAGGACTCGCTGGAAAACATCATCGTCAGCGAAGGAAAAGAAACAAAGATCGATTTCACGATTGAGAAACTGGTTACGCCGCCGATCGTTAACCTACCGTCCCGAAAGCCTTTGGGCGCTGCCGGACAAACCAGCGTCGCGTCCGCAGCGCAAACACAATCTGATCGCCGCGAGATGCGCGATCGCTGGCGCATCGGGTTCCCCGAGTACGATCGTTACGGAGATAAAGGTGCGCGCGGACGTGACATACCTTTTCGCCGCGGACGCTGGTACGACCCTTACAATCAGAGCTGGCTCAAGGGCGATTATCCAGTCTTCGGCAACAAAGTCTTTATGATTTTTTCGGCCGTTAGCTCAACGACTACCGAATTGAGCCGCACGCCGAAACCGTCCGATGTCAGCACCGCGCGCAACGGCAGCGCAGAGTTCTTCGGTCAGCCGGAACAGCTCGCGGTGAATCAGATCTTCCAGCTCACGTTCGAACTGTTTCATGGTGATTCGACTTATCGCCCCCGCGATTGGGCCATAAAACTTTCGCCGACCTTTAGTCTGCCGAACTATCTGAATGCGCGCGAGAACGGCGTCGTCAATATCGACGTGCGGCGTGGTACGAACCGCACCGACACCCAGGTTTCTCTGGAAGAAGCATTTGTCGAAAAGAAGTTAAAAGACGTGAATGAGAATTTTGATTTCGTTTCGCTACGCGCGGGCATTCAACCGTTCGTGTCGGACTTTCGCGGCTTCATCTTTTCAGATAACAATTTGGGCGCGCGTTTGTTCGGATCATTCGATAACAATCGCTATCAATTCAACGTCGCGTATTTTGCGCAGCTCGAGAAGGACACCAACAGCGGGCTGAATCGCTTCGATCTGCGTCATCAGAATGTCTACGTCGCAAATCTATTTCGCCAGGACTTCATCAAGAAGGGTTATACGATCCAGGCCAGCGCGCTCTACAACGATGATCGCCGCAGTCGGAAATTTGATCGCAACGGCTTTTTGGTGCGTCCGGCATTGATTGGCGACGTGCGGCCCCATGCGCTTAAGGTTGGATATCTCGGAGTCAACGGTGATGGTCACCTCGGCCGGTTGAATCTGACCAATAGTTATTACTACGTCTTTGGCCGAGACGATCAGAATCCGATTGCGGGAAGGCCGGTGCACGTCAGTTCGAACATGGCCGCGGTCGAAGCCTCCGTCGATCATGATTATCTGCGCTTTCGCGGATCGTTTTTCTTCGCTCAAGGCGACAAGAATCCGACCGACAATCAGGCAAACGGGTTCGATGCGATCTTCGATGATCCGAATTTCGTTGGTGGCCAGTTTTCATTCTGGAACCGGAACGGCATCCGCCTGACGCAAACCGGCGTCGGCCTGGTGCAACCTAACAGCATTCTGCCGAGCCTGCGCAGCAGCAAGATCGAAGGGCAGGCGAACTTTGTTAACCCCGGGATTTTTATCTACAACGGCGGCGTCGATGCCGAAATCACCCAGCGAATCAAAGCGGTGTTCAATGTCAATTACCTGAGATTCCATCGCACCGAACCGCTCGAATACGTGCTGTTTCAAAATCGAATCAGGCATGAAATCGGATGGGACGTCAGCCTGGGTGTCGCTTATCGGCCGCTCTTGATTAATAACGTGACGCTGACTTTTGGCGCGGCGACGTTAAAGCCGGGGCGCGGTTTTCGCGACATCTACACCACCACAAACGCTGATTGTCCGCCGAACTTCGCCGAGTTCTGCACGCCGGACAACGTGAATATTAATCCGAGCAAGCTGCTCTTCAATTTGTTCGCGCAAGCAAAGTTTGTGTTCTGAGAGCCATTTAGAAAGAACTCGGGCCGTTTAGAGGCAGGCTACGGCGATGTTCCGATTGAAATAGATTGGCAAACTCATTGGAGAGAAGCAGAAGGCGCGGCGAAGACGGGCAGGCGGTAGGCCTCTAAACAAGTAATCTGTGGGCGTAAGTCGATACATGCTTTGTGCGGTCACGGTGGTTGGAACCATCGCCTGTGGAATCCTCGCTGCGAGGATGGCGGGCGGTAGCCCGCCTCTAAACAATCGAAATGTTTTGTTGGTGCAGGCAGCAACGCTCGAAGGCTGTCTCAAGTGTCACGACAAGATCGAGCCGATGCATCGCTTCGGTCCCACCGCTACCTTGGACAAGCTCGATAATGGCAAAGATGCTTTGGGACTCACGTGCACGGCGTGTCACGGGGGCAATCCGGTCGCCACCACGAAGGAAGACGCGCACGTCCAGCCGCGCTTTCCCAACGAGTGGATGCGCAAAGGGAAATTTCATGTTCCCGAAAGGTCAGGGCCGCTGCTCGCGCGTGAGAGTCTCGAATTTGTTCGCTTCATCAATCCCGGTGATTTGCGGATTGCGGAGAAGACCTGCGGCAGCTCGGATTGTCACAGCAGCGAGACGGCCGCGGTCGGCAAGAGCATGATGCGTCACGGCGCGATGCTCTGGGGCGCAGCGCTTTACAACAACGGCGGCTTTCCGATTAAGGACGCAACGTTTGGTGAAAGCTACAGCGCGAACGGCGCGCCGCAGAGCCTCATTCAAATTCCGCAACCGACAGACGATCAGAAAAGATTGAAAGGAATTCTGTCGTTTCTCGATCCGCTGCCGCGTTGGGAGATTTCACAACCGGGAAATATCCTGCGCGTGTTCGAACGTGGCGGTAAGCGGCGTTTGGAAACCGGGCTGCCGGACCGGGACGAAGATGCAGGCAAGCCCGATAAGGGTTTGAGTGCTCGGGGACTCGGGACCGCGCAAAGAACGGACCCTGTCTATCTCGGATTGCAGAAGACGAGGTTGTTGGATCCGACGCTGAACTTTCTCGGCACCAACAATCATCCCGGTGATTATCGCTCGTCAGGTTGCACGGCCTGTCATGTGGTTTATGCAAACGATCGCGATGCGCGGCATTCGGCGTTTTACAGCACGGCCGGAAATCTCGGTCGCTCGCAGTCAGCCGACGTGAGCATTCCAAAGGATGAGTCGGGCCATCCCATCAGGCATCAACTCACGAGTCGCATCCCCACCTCGCAGTGCATGATCTGTCACATGCATCCCGGCGAAAACATGGTCGCTTCCTATCTGGGCCTGACCTGGTGGGACAACGAAAGCGACGGTGGGAAAATGTATCCCGCGGAGCAGCACGATCCATCACCGGCCGAAGAACAACGCAAGCTGAACAATAATCCGGAAGCGGCGAGTCTGCGCGGTCTCTGGTCTGAGCCGGATTTCCTAAACCGGACTGGCACGCCTGAATTCAACGCGCAGCTCAAACGCACGCAGTTTGCCGATTCTCACGGACATGGATGGCTGTTTCGACAGGTCTTCAAACGCGATCGGGAAGGGAACTTGCTCGACGGAAAGAACGCAGTCGTGTCGCCTGACGATCCTGATCGATTCAAGAAGACCGTTCATCTTAACGACATCCATCTCGAGAAAGGGATGCATTGCGTCGATTGCCATTTTCGCCAGGACGCGCACGGCAACGGCATTCTCTACAACGAACCGCGGGCGGCGATCGAGATTGGCTGCATCGATTGTCACGGCACAATTCGCGAACGCGCCTCGCTGGTAAGCGCCGGATTTGCAGCCGGAGTGGCGGTGAAGGACGGAAAGATTGACGAAGGCAAAGGCCGTAATCTGGCGACGATTCGTTTTCGTGATCCCGAAGGCGGCCGCATATTTCTCTTTCAAAGAATCCGCAGCGACACCAGGAAGAAAGACGAGCAGGGCAATGAAATTCAATTGAAGGCCGGCGATATCGTCCAGAATTCGATGGTGGTGCCGGGGCGATGGTGGCGCGTCAAGCAGACTATCGATACGATCAATCCGAACGCGCCGCACGCGGAAGACTACAGCCTGAAATCTCGTTACGCGAAGACGATGCGCACCGACGCCGCGACGTGGGGTGACGTGCCCGCTGACGATCAATTGTTGGCGCATCGCGACGAAAACATGACCTGCTTTGCGTGTCACTCTTCCTGGGTGACCAGTTGTTTCGGTTGTCATCTGTCGATGCAGGCGAACCGCAAGATGCCGAACCGGCATTTTGAAGGCGGTGACTCGCGCAACTTCACGACCTACAACTTTCAGGTGCTGCGTGACGACGTGTTCATGTTGGGGCGCGACGGGACGGTGACGGGTAATCGCATCGCGCCCGTGCGCTCGTCCAGCGCCGTGCTGGTCAGTTCACAGAATCAGAATCGCGAATGGATCTATTCACAGCAGCAGACTGTTTCAGCCGAAGGCTTCTCTGGACAGACTTTCAATACACATGTGCCGCATACCGTGCGCGCGACTGAAACCAAGACCTGCACTGACTGTCACGTCTCAAAAGCCAACGACAACAATGCGTGGATGGCCCAGGTGCTCTTGCAGGGAACCAACTTCGTCAATTTCATGGGGCGTTATGTCTACGTCGCGGCCGATGATGCGCTCGAAGCTGTCGTCGCGGCTGAACGTGACGAACCGCAAGCTGTGCTGGGAAGTACGCTGCACAAAATCGCCTACCCGAAGAACTACGAGAAGTTAGTCAATGGCGGCCGCGAGCTGCGCGAGGCCTATGAGCACAAAGGCAACCCGCGCGTGCTGGGCGTGCAGGTGCGCGGCGAGTACGCATACGTCGCCGCGGGTGAAGGTGGCCTGCGCGTTTATGACATCGCGCAAATCGATCAGAAAGGGTTTTCGGAGCGCATCACTACGGCGCCCGTGTCACGCTTCGGGCAGAAGTTTTGGGTAAAGACGAAATATGCGACTGCCGTGGCCGCGCCGTCGACGCTCGCAGTCGATCCGGCGCGATGGCGTATGACCACAGACGGTCGCATGATCTCGCCCGAAGAAGCGCGGCAGCTCTCGCCACAGCAGCTGCTGAATCAGGAGCAGCCTATCCATCCGCTTTACGCTTACCTCTACGTCGTCGACAAATACGAAGGGCTGATCGTGGTGAATGCGGCGACGCTGCTCGACGGTGATCCGCTGAACAATTATCTGAAGCGGCAGCTCGATGAATCGAAATATCCTAACGGTGCTTTCAATCCGGACGGCGCCCTGACAGACGCGAACAACATCACGATCGCGGGAACCAGCGCGTACATCACGACGGATCGCGAGCTGGTTGTTGTCAGCATTGAGGATCCGCTCAATCCGAAGGTGACCAACCGCCTGGGCGGCAGCTGGCTTAAGCATCCACGCGCCGTTGCGATTCAGTTCCAATACGGATTTGTAGCTGACGATGACGGATTGAAGGTCATCAAGCTGACTTCGCCGGGGCAGGTTCAGTATGACGGAGTCTATCTGCCGTTAACCGGCGCCCGCGATGTTTACGTGGCGCGAACTTATGCTTATGTAGCGCTCGGCAAAGATGGCATCGCGATCGCGAATATCACAAAGCCATATGACCTGTGTCTGCAACAAACGTTTAATGCCGGGGGCCTGCTGAACGATGTGCGTCAGGTAAAGATCGCGATGACGAACGCGAGCCTGTTTGCATACGTGGCCGACGGGAAGAATGGCCTGCGCATCCTGCAACTTACTTCACCGGAAACCATGTCGACTTATGCCGGCTTCAGCCCGCGACCGGAGCCGCAGTTGATCGCGACCTATAAAACCAAGGGCGAAGCGCTGGCGGTTTCGAAAGGCCTCGACCGCGACCGCGCGGTGGATGAGAGCGGCAATCAGATCGCCGTCTTTGGAAGGCGCGGAGCGCGGCCGCTGACGTCTACAGAAGTGCAGCGCATGCTACGCACGCAAAGAGGCGCGGGCGATATCTTTACGGTGACGGACGACCCGGTCACGGCACCGCGCAATTTTCAGAGCGCGAGCGGATCTGGTCTGCGCAACCTTGGTGGCGCGCTTCTGGGAATCATCCTGGTGGCGTGCTTCATTATCAGAAGAGGGCATCCATAATTGTGCAGGTGAATGTCCCTGAAGCTTCGTTTTTCCATTGAAAGAATGCCGCAGATGATTTGCCGCGGGCAATGCTATTGCAAAATCCCGCGTCCGCCGCTAGATTCAACGGGCTGATTTAAATCTCGTTGGAGGTAATGGGGTAGTGCCGACCGGAACGTGTCCTGAATGTGAAGCCGATGTCCACGTGGACACCGACGCCGACAAAGGCGAAACAGTTGATTGCGAAGAGTGTGGTGTGCAGCTGGAAGTCGTAGGCCTCGATCCCGTCGAGTTGGATATCGTCGAGGAAGAGGATGCCGACGACGACGACGATGAGGACGAGTACTGAATAGTGAGCGGCAAGCAGTGAGCAGTGAGCAGTTGTTTTCTGACTGCTTACTGCTCACTGCTTACTGCTGACTGCTTGATATCCCGTTCGGCTTTGCCGCAACGTCAGTCCCGCCGGACCTTCTATCCTGATCGTGTGAAACTTGCCGTCCTTGCGGTTTACGATCGGGGGGTAGAAACCCATTACATATGCAGAGGCGACTTCTTCCGCGATGGCGCGGAAGAGCGGCCCGAGATCGTTTTCGCTGGCGTAGACGCTGCGGCCGCCGGTCTTCTCGACCAGCCCGCTCACATCCAATGGCGTCGGCAAGGGCATCATCGTGGTCGAAGCCAGGACACGCGTGTATGAAGGCATGGTGACGACATAAACGCTGGTGTCGGCGGCGTTGGCGCGTTCGATCACCGTCTCAGGCGAGACGACATCTCCGACCGGAAAGCCGTCGGTAATCAAAACGATGGCCCGCTTGACCAGTTGGTGTTGTTTCGTCAGCGGCGCATGACGGGCGAGCATGCGCACGGCATCATCGACGGCATCGTAAGCATGGGTGGACATGCCGTTTGATTCATGCGGCAGGCGTTCGAAGGCGCGCTCAAGTTTCTCGCGATCGCTCGTCAACGATTGAAGGGTTTTTACGTTCATGCCGAACGTCATCACTGCGAAGGTCGCCGGATGATCAGCCAGGCGGCGTGAGAACTCGCGCATCGCTTCGCCGACGCGGGCCGCCTCTTCCCGGGTCATGCTGCCCGAGACATCGATAGCGAAGACGATCGAGACCGGGCGTGGCGAGCCTTCTATCTTTTCGACATTGAAAGAAGCAATCGGACGCTCGATGCCGTCTTCGAATAGCTTGAAATCTGACTTAGTCAGATTGCGAACCAATTTGCCTTTGGCGTCAATCGCGACCACGTCGAGCGGCACCAGATCGGTATCGATTTTGATTACATCCTGGGGTTCGCTCTCGGGTGGCAGCGCGCGACGGGGTCGCTCTTGCGGCGTGGGGTTCTGCGCGAAGGTGGCTGCCGCCAGGAATAGGGCCAGTGACAAGGCGGCCAGAATAGCTGACGTGCTGATTCTGTGATAAAGCCAACGCATAGGAGTGACGAGATTATACCCTCGTGATTTTAGGCGCGCCATTTTTCAGGCAACTGCCGAAGCTGGATTTGCTTCGTAATTCCGGTCGACATGGTGTGTTCTACGGCTTCGCTGCCGCCGGAGTTCATGATACCTTCCACGATGAATTTGGATTTATGAGAAATCTTTCGAAATCTTTATTAATCGGACTCATTCTGCTGGCTTTTGCGGCGGTCGTTTCTGCCCAGGACAAAACTACCGGTACGATCAAAGGCAAGGTGCGGGTCGAACGCGGCTCGCCGTCTGGAGTCGCGGTCATCCTGATGCAGGGTGATAACGAAGTCTCCAGAGTGCAGAGCGATAAGAAGGGCGATTTTGTCATTCCGCGGGTGGCGCCCGGCACTTACAGCGTGCGCTTGCGAAAGCCTGGTTTAATGGTCGGCACCATCGACGACATCACGGTCAAGGCTGGTCAGACGCGTCCGCTGGGCGACCATCTGTACTTAACCGTTGACCCCGGCTCGATTGCTCTAATTAACGTGAGCGTCTTTGATGAAGCCGGCCGCAGCGTTCCCGATGTGCGAGTGGATTTGGCGAAGGTCTCAGGCAATGACCAACTGGAGAAGATCGATACTCACATGACGGACGAATCCGGTTCGTTTGTCTTCCGCTTATCTCCGGCGCCGGCGAAGTATCGTCTGACGATCATGTCCAACGACGCAGAGCACGTCTCGAAGGATGTTGATGTTGACATGGCAGCAAGATATGCCGTGGCCCTTACCTATAAAAAGAAGTCGTAATTTTGGAGTGCGGCGGCTTGACGCCGCTTTTGGTTGACGGTCCGTGGCCGCGCTCATCGTCTGCTAACCAGCTGAATAACAAAGCGCCGTCAAGCCGGCGCACTCCAAAATGGCTGATCGCGAAGAGTTTCTGACCGCCAAGCAACTCGCCGAAATTCTACAAGTAAGCGAAACGACCGTGCGTCGCCTCGCGCAACGCCGCCGCATACCGTCAGTGCGTTTGACGCCGCGCATCATCAGGTTTCATCTCGATGCGGTACGTGAGGCGTTGGACGTGCCGCGGGTCTCGAGTCCGTCCCACTTACAAACGGACGACGCGCAACTTTCATTTGAAGATTTGGTTTTGAGTTAAGTGGCAGGGACTTCAGTCTGTGTTCGTTCGCCACGCTTCGCAGACTGAAGTCTGTGCCACTAGCGCTTGGCGCCCAGCGGAATGGGTACCCACTTATTGTTTTGGTAAACCAATGCCTGTGGCTTTTTGATAGGAAAGCGTTTGCCAAAGGTGGGATTGCTTTGCAGAAACCGATTGATTGTCGCTGTGTCTCCGGTGACGACTCGCCAGCGGCCGTCCTCACGCACGAGGTACTGCTGCACCACCAGCTTGCCGTCGGCGTTGAAAGGATTGACGTGCGCGAACATCGTGGTATCCACGACCGCAAAATTCCCTGACACGCTCACTGATCCGATTTCGATTCTCTGAAGTTGAAAGGTGTTCCTCGTCTGCTCCAACCCCTGAGCCAGCCGTTCGCGCGTGATTCGGCTGCGCGCCGAAGACGGCAGTGCGTCGTACAAGGCCGAGTATTCGCCGTTCTTTAATTGATCGAAAATCCGTTGGACGGCGGCGCGCACATCTGATTGATCGCTGGCTAGAGCGGACGCCGAAGAGGCGAGTAAGAGGATCAAACCGAACAGCGATGAAATTATGAGTTTACTCTTCATGATTAGTTTCGGGGCCATCGTCAGAATCTGATTCGTCATCGGCAGTCTTCTTACTCATCTCGCTGCGATAACTGAGAAACCAGGCGCACGCTCCCAATGCAGCAGTAACGAACGCTCCTGAGAAATTGTTCCGCCAGACAAAGAACGCGGCCAGCGCCAGAAATATTCCCGACAGCATTATCCAGAGGCGTTCAGTCATTGCCTGATGGCATCAAGATCTATTGGCAGCGCGGCGTTAAGCGTGGCCGGCGGAAAGCATTTTTCCTTATCGCAAGCCTGGACGCGGATCTTAAAGGGAATGGTTCGTTGGCCCCTGGCGCCGGCTGCCGCAGTCAGCGGAATGGGCACCGAAACGCTGCCTTCGTAAACGGCCAAAGGCGTCTCGGCAAAAGCGAATGTTTCCATCTTCGGCTGCGGGTACGTGAGCTTGTCGGCAACTGTAACGCCCTCGACTTTGCCCGGTTGCACTTCGGTCGCGATCAGATATGGAAACGTTGCCGGATTAGCGTTGATGTGAAAACCGGGTGCAATGACCAACTCAACATTAGCCGGCGGCTTTGCGGAGGGAATGAAGTGCGAGAAAGCTTTGACCACCTGATCGGATGACGAAATCTCTTTCGGCGTTGGCGATGAGGAAGCCCCCGGCCCTCCCGATTGTTTGCAACTCGCGGCGAGAAGCACCAGGACGAGAGAAGCGCTAAGCGCAGTGGTACGCATCATTCTTCCTCGTCTCCTTTCGCGTCCGGCCGCTTGATGCCAAATTTCTCAAGACGATACTGCAGAGTGCGGAAGGTCAAGCCGAGCAACTTGGCGGACTTGGTGATGTTGTAATCGGTCTGATCCATGGCCTGGAGAATCAAATTTTTCTCGACATCTTCAAAGTTGATTCCTTCGGCCGGCAGTTTGAACCCACCGGTGACAGCAGTCTGCGATTCCTGCCGCACTTCAGACGGCAAGTCTTCCGGCGTGATCAAGTCGCCCTCGCATAAAAGGATGGCGCGTTCGATGGCTGATTCCAATTGGCGCACATTTCCCGGCCAGCCATAGTCGAGCAGCATCCGCTTGGTTTCCGGGGCCAGGCCTTTTATCAGCCGCGACGTATTACGCGTGTGCTTTTTCAGAAAATAATCGATCAGCACCGGAATGTCGTCGCGACGTTCGCGCAGCGGAGGCACATCAATCGACAGGACGTTGATTCGATAATAAAGGTCGTCGCGAAAGCGTCCGTCGCCGACCATGGCCCGCAGGTCGCGATTCGTAGCGGCCACCACCCGCACGTCGATAGGAAGTTCATGCGTGGCGCCGACGCGGCGAATGCGACGCTCCTGGAGCGCGCGCAGCAGCTTCGCCTGCATGCCGATGTCCAGTTCGGCTATCTCATCAAGAAACAAGCTTCCGCGATCGGCAACTTCAAACAAGCCTTTCTTGTCGGCATGCGCGCCGGTGAACGATCCCTTTTCGTGGCCGAAGAGTTCCGACTCCAGAAGGTTTTCGTTGATGGCCGCGCAGTTCACCGCCTGAAACATTTCCGAGGATCGCGGCGATTGGTTGTGGATCGCGCGGGCAATCAATTCTTTGCCGGTGCCGGATTCACCCCGAATGAGCACCGTCGAATTTGAGCGCGCGACTTTCAAAATCATCTTCTTCACCGCCTCCATCTTTGGCGAAGCAGAGATGATCTCGACGTCGATCTGATCTAGCGTGCCGAGGGCGCGTTTGATGGTCCCCATCAAACGTTCGCGGTCGAACGGCTTCTGCAGGTAATCGAAGGCGCCGCGACGCAGCGCTTCTTTCGCCGAGTCAATTGTGCCGTGCGCGGTCAGCAGAATGACGATGATTGACGAATCAAGCGCCAGCAGTTGCTGTAACAACTCGATGCCGTCCATGCCGGTCATCTTTAAATCGGTCAGGGCCAGATCGAAGCTGCGCTCTTTAGCGAACTTCAACGCCGCTTCGCCTGAGGCGGCGGAGGTAACGTCATATCCGGCGCTGGTCAGGATGTCCTGCAGGATGTCGCGTTGCGGTTTTTCGTCGTCGACTACAAGTATGGTTTTTCGTGGCATGGTTAATATTTGATGTCAGTACCTGGAGCGGTAGCGACGGGATCAGTTTACCGCGGCGAATCGCTCGCGTCGCTTGCCCTCCCTGACGGTCGGGCTTCTGACAGCGCCGGTGACACCGGCAAGGTAATTGTAAACGTCGTTCCTTCTGCGACTTTTGATTTTACCGTAATCGTGCCGTGATGATCTTCGATCGCCTTTTTCACGATCGCCAGTCCCAGGCCCGTGCCGGTCTCTTTCGTCGAATAGTATGGTTCGAAGATTTTCGAAATGTCATCGGGCGCGATGCCGCGGCCAGTGTCGGTGACGTCAATCCGCGCGCGCCCTCCTTCGCTCGACAAAGCGACTTCGATCTTTCCGCCGTTTCCGTCCATCGCCTGGAGGCCGTTGATGATCAGATTCGTCAGCGCCGAATGAAGCGAATCGGGATCAGCTGTAATTTCCGGTACGCGGCCGTGCGCCGTGACGCGGGCATCGACGCCGGTCTCGTTGGTTTGAACTTCAAAGATGCGCATGGCCTCTCGCGCCAAATCCTCGAGATTCACCGGCTCGGGATGTAGCTTTGGGGGACGCGAATAATTGAGAAATTCGGTGATGCGATCGTTAATGCGCGCGACTTCTGATTTCAGTTGTTTGGTCAGACTTTCGAATTTTTCCTGTTTCGCCGGATCGCCAGGCGCGAAGCTCGTCTGCAAATGATCCAGCGTGAGATTGATGTAGTTGAGGGGATTGCGAATCTCATGCGCGATGGCTGAAGCCAGGCGGCTGACAACCACGGCCTTCTCCGCATTATAAAGCTGCGCTTCGAGTTCGCGCGTGCGCGCCAGCTTGACGGTCATTTCATTAAACAGCGCCGTAAGCTCGCCCATCTCGTCACGCCGATGCATTTCCGGCACCCGATATGAAAAGTCGCCACCCGCGATGCGCCGCGCCGCTAGTGATAACGACTTGATTGGTCGGGTGAATTGCCAGACCACCAGGGCAGTGAGACACGTCATGACCAGCAGCACCGCGAGCGTTGAGAGCAGTGCTTGCCTGCCCTGCCGGCGAAAGACGATGGCCATCGTATTCGCCGAGTCAAGCACGACCACTACGTAGTGTTTCCCCTTGTCGGTTTCGACCGGAAAATAAAATGCTCCCGCGGCGCCCGCGCGGTTCTCAGCCACGACGGTCATGCCTTCAGGTAAAGGAATATCTTCCGACAGCGGACCGCCGGCGCTGTTCAGCGGTGGCAGGGAAATGTCCTTGACGCTGACGTACCGCGTCGAGCCATCGGCATTGATCTGGGGGTTTTGGTTCTTATCCAAACTGTTTTCAATGTTCCCCCGCATATCGACAATCATCACGTTGCTGACGCGACCGCTTTGTGCGCCCAGCAGGGGCTGCTTCGCTTCCTCCTGCATTTGATCCAGGTACTTATTGCCGTTAATCGCTTTGATTCCCAGAGAGACGCCGGCCAGGATAGCTTCGCGCTGATCGATCATGAACCTGGTGTTGGTTCGCGCGGTACGCAAATTGACGTAATACTGGGCGGCGAGCGTGAGCACGAGCAAAGCCGCCAATAAAAGCAGCAGTCGGACGCGAAAACTGTTCAGCAGCGATTTCGACAAGGCATTTAGCCGCAGCAAAATACACGCCAATCACGTATAAGATTCGCTGATTTTCGTGTTGCTGTTTCGTTATTGCCGATGTTATAGTTGCCGCAGTCTCAACGCAAACCCGGCTGAGGCTACCCCGCGGGAAGCTGGTCCCGCCTCACTTTAGGTTAACGGTGGAATTTCGAACTTGGGTGATTTTGATTAGGAATTTCGGCGTCTTTTTCAGTTTCAGTAACACATAGACGACCTCGCGCCTCGCCCCTCGTAGCGCGAACAAATCAGCAAGAGTAATACGTATTCCACTTCGGTCACGTCGGATAGTTTTTTCTGAGGGAGTTTGCCAATGAATCAAAGACGTTCCCCAAGGGTTGCACTCATTTCGTTTACCTTCGTTCTCCTCTTCGCACTAATCGGTTCACTAACATTCGAAACATCAGCTGCTGCCAAGAAAGGCCGGGGTCGTGCTGCGGGCAAATCCTCGGGTCGCGGCCGGGGAGCGGCGAAACGCGGTGGACGCTCGTCACGCCGCGAATCAGCTCGCTCAAGACGCGGCGGCGGACGCCGCCTGTCCAAGCGTGAATTACGCGCCGCGAATGCGCGAGCCTCCCGGGAGCGCTCGGCTTATATCGCGAGGCTGCAGAAACGCTCAGGTCGCAAATTGAGCAAACGCGAACTGGCTGCCGAGATGCGCCGGTTCGATTCGACTCATCGCCGCGCGCTCGCCGAAGCGCGTCGTCGAGCCGAAGCAGCACGAGCGGCGGCCATCGCTCGTCAGCGCGCCATCGATGAAGGCATGCGCAACGAAGTCGCCGAGAACATCGCCAAGGACAGTACCGTTGGCGAAGACCTTGAGGTCCGCAAGGCTGCGGTCAACGCGCTGGGCCATCATGCCGGCACTGTGGTGGTGATGGATCCCAAATCGGGGCGTGTCTACACCGTGGTTAATCAGGAGTGGGCTTTGCGACGGGGCTTCAAGCCTTGCTCGACGATCAAGCTCGTCACTGGCGTCGCCGGCATCTCAGAGAAAATCATTCAACCTGCCGAGAACGCGAGCTACGGCAATTACAGTCTGAACCTGACCGAAGCGCTGGCCCATTCGAATAACACCTATTTTCAACGCGTAGGTGGCGAAGTTGGCTTTGACAAGATGGTTGGGTACGCGCGTGAGCTGGGACTGGGCGAAAAGACCGGAATCAATTACGCGAACGAGTCTGCCGGACGCGTGCCGCTATTCAAATCGGGGTACGCCGTAAACCATATGAGTTCCCACGGTGACGATTTCGAAGTTACCGCCATCCAGTTGGCCTCGCTCGTTTCGGCGATGTCCAATGGCGGCAAACTCCTTACGCCGCACTTGCCGCGCACAGTCGAAGAGAACGACAGGTTCAAGGCCGAGACGCGTCGCAAGATCAACATCAGTCAGGAAACTTTGAATCGGATGTTGCCGGGCATGATCGGCGCCGTGAATTACGGCTCGGGTCGCAAGGCCTATCGTCCGGAACAAACCGTCGCCGGCAAGACCGGTACCTGCATCGGCCAGGGTTCCTGGCTGGGCCTGTTCACGTCGTATGCTCCGGTTGTCGATCCGAAACTCGCGGTCGTAGTCATCACGCGCGGAACCGATGCGCACAATCATCTTCCGGCCGCAGTTGCGGGTGATATCTATCGCGCTTTGAGTCCACGGTTTGGCACGCAGATCAATTTCGAGGTCGCGAAGACTGCCGACGATGAAGAAGAAACGGCAGGCAAGGACAAGAAGGCCGCCGTTCTGGACGAAGAAGCCCAGGAAACAAAGGCTGAAACTCAAGCCGAAGAAAAAGCCATCGAGGAAAAGGCTGAGAAGGAAGCTGCCGAGGCGACCGAGAAGTCCCTGGGAGCAACCGACACCAACAAAGCCAACACCGGCGCTGGCATTAACAGCAAGGTGAAGCCCACAGTGATGCCGGTCGACAACAAACCAAAGGCACAAAAGACCACGACGCCTGCCAAGCCGGCTGCCAACCAGCCGAACGACGGGCGGCCGCGCAAAATCAACGAACCGTAATCGCGCCGGACGCGAGCACGGCTTGTTTTGCGACAAGCGATGATGCCGAACTCTCGAGAGGAATTTTGCGAGAGTTCGGCATTTTTAATATGAACTAGTGACGCGACTTATGTTCAACGGTTTTGGCTTGACACTACCGCCAATGTTGCACGATTATTGCCGCTCTGTGCCGCACGCAAGTTCCCCGGAACAAGCAATTACGACAACGAGCGGCTCGCCGGTTGCATCCTAAGAAATCGCCGATACCCTGGATGGCAATCCGACAAGTCGCATCCCCGGTACAAGCAAAGAATTGATCGGAGGCAGTTAACTGAAAATGAAACGGACTATCAAACTATTGGCGCTCACTGCGATGCTCGCAGTATTTGCGGTTCCCGCACTCGCGCAAGCCGACCAGTGCAACGATGAGAATAAAGGCGCCTGGTATAAGACTTTTTATGACAATTTCAAAGGCGATGCGCCGGCCCAGAAGGTGGCCTACGACTCTGCGAAGAAATATCTGACCGCTTGCCCAGCCGATCCAGCGGACAAGCAGGCGGCTTATATGAAAAAGTTTGTCGACGCCTATGACGCCAACGCCAAGAAAGGCGAGACCATCAGGCTGTATAACGAGGCGCTCAAGAGCAAGAATTACGCCGACCAACTAAAGTACGGTAAGGAAATGTTGGTCTACGAGCCTGACAATGCGGACATCAACACCGTGCTGGGTGTCATCGGTTTGGCTGATGCAAAGTTCATGGGCGAGTCAGCGACCTACGCCGCGAAGGCCATCCAATTGATCGGAGCCGGCAAGCCGGTAACGGTTTACACGCACGATCAGGCTCTCGCTTATTTGAATTGGACGATCGCCAAATCGAAACTGCAGAATGCGCCGGCCGATGCCCTCACCGATTTGCTGAAAGTGGCGAAGCTTGAGAGTGACGTTAAGAAGAACCCGCAAATCTATCTTGACCTGGCCTCGGCTTACGAGAGAGGCCCGCGCGCCAAATACAGCAACGAGTACACTGCCTCGCTCAATCCGGACAAGACCGAAACCGCCCAGAGCAAGGTCATTCTTGAAAATCTGAATCACGTTATCGACAATCAGATCGATGCAATGGCCCGTGCGGCTGCTACCGCGCCGGCGGACGGAAAAGCCGGAATTGTCGCGGCCCTTTCCGAGCTCTACAAGTACCGCAACAAGGACGCGACCGACGCCAAGGTTAACGAACTGGTGGCGGGCGTGCTGTCGAAGCCGATTCCGGATGTGCCGACACCGGTGACTTCGGTACCGGCGGCTACTCCGACCTCGACGCCGGCGACCACGACCGGAACCAATGCCGCGAGCACCACGAATGGCGCTGCGAAGCCGGCCGCTAACAGCAATGGCACTACCGCGCCGAACGGCACCAAACGCCCGCGCAATTAATTGCGCATAGATGGAGTTCCCATCACGCCGAATGCACCGTCAGTTTCGACGCTGCGTTCGGCGTTTTGTTAGAATCGACTCTCTGTGAAAACTACCGCCCTCGAAAACCTCGACAGCCTGGAACAGATTTTGGATTACCGATTTGGTGATCCCGATCTGCTCGCGCAGGCAATGACCCATCGTTCCTGGGCGCACGAGCAAGTCTCGCCGCGGGCCCAGAAGGACGCGCGCAACCTGCACAACGAAGCGCTCGAATTCCTCGGCGATTCAGTCCTGGGCTTAATCGTCGCCGACTACCTCTTCAAGGAAAATCCGCACGCGAGCGAAGGCGAGCTGTCACGGATGAAGCATCGGCTGGTGAGCGCGCCAACGCTGGCCAAGGCTGCCACGGAATTACGGCTCGGAGAATTCCTGCGTTTTGGCCGGGGGGAAGAAAAGAGCGGCGGCCGCCGCAAGAATGCTTTGCTTGCGGACGCATTCGAAGCCGTTACCGGAGCGATCTTTCTCGACGGTGGATTGGAACCGGCCCGCCGTTTTGTCGATCACGCACTGGGCGAAGACCTGCGCGCGGCTGATCCGGTTGCGGCCGCCGCCGCCGATCCCAAAACCATGCTTCAGGAGAAGCTTCAGGCGACGCGCCAGCCCGCGCCGCAGTACACCGTCGTCGAGACTCTGGGACCGCCGCACAAGCGGATGTTCCACGTCGAACTGAAGTGGAACGGTGGCTCATCGCGCGGTGAGGGACAGACGATTAAGGCCGCCGAGGCGGCCGCGGCGCAAGCCGCATTGAAACAGATGGAGAGTGACGAAGCGGCTGCTTGACCGCATGACCACGCCCATCTACGATGAAGTCGAATGAGTGAACCGACCACCACGTTAGAGAAAGAGACCACCGAAACGACCGGCACGTTCACTGCGCGTTCAGTGAAATCGAACGGGCGTGAGCGGGAAGTAAAAGTCGAACCCGAAGTGGTCGGCCCGCCGAAGACGGTCATTCGCGAATATTTCGAGTCGGCCGTCGTCACCGTGATCATGGCGCTGTTCGGAATGACGTTCATCGTGCAGGCGGTGAAAGTGCCGACGGCGTCAATGGAAAATACGATTACGGTCGGCGATCACCTGCTGGTTAATAAGTTCATCTTCGCTCCCGGGCCATCGCTGCCGGTCTTGCCGCAACGCGACATCAAGCGCTCGGACATCATCGTCTTCAAATATCCCGGCAATCCTTTCAACAAGAGCCGGGACAGCGAGGAAGACAACATCCCTTTCAAAGTTAATTATGTGAAGCGCGTGATCGGCTTGCCGGGCGACACAATTGAAGTCAAGGGCTTGAAAGTGTACGTCAACGGCGAGCCGTTGCCGGAACACGTCCTGGCGGTTGACGGCGCGCAAGCGCGGATGAATCAAAAGGCGCCGCTCACCATCTTGGGGGAAGAGCCGCGCCGACCGACTGATCTCTACGACGTCTATTACTATCAGGAGAACGTTGAAGCCGCGAAAACCGGCCAGGATGTAAACGCCAACAGCGACTTCCATTTCGCATTGGCCGGCAAGCCCACCAAGGTTCCCGCCAACTCCTACTTTGTGATGGGCGACGATCGCGACAACAGTCTTGACAGCCGCGCGTGGGGATTCGTCCCGCGCGATTTGATCATCGGCCGCGCGATGTTTGTCTACTGGTCCTACGACGAAACCCAGCCCTTCGGTAATCCTTTCGACTTCTTTGGCAACACCCGCTGGAGCCGCACCGGCACGATGGTCAGATGAGGGTAGAAGGTAGACAGTAGACGGTAGATAGTAGCGCCGGCTTACTGCTTACTGCCTGCTGTCTCATCAGCACCGCGGAATCTTCCAATTCTCCATTCGTCATTTGAAATTTGGCCATGCCGAACTCCACCTTCAAATGGCAAACGACAAATCTAATATGACAAATGGCAAATCCGTTCGTTCCCTCGAAGAGGGTTTAGGGTGTTGGGTGTAGGGTGTAGGGTGTAGTTCTACGTCTTCATCCTGAACTTGGATTGTTCTCAACTTGCCGTTGGCCCGGCCCGGCCCGTTTCTTCTTCCCAATGCTCGAGGGCGAAGCGCAACCCTAAACGCAAGTGCCGCGGAAGCAGCACGCTGCGGAAACAGCAATCACAGCCGGAATCTTCCATTTTCGATTTGTCATGTGAAATCTGTCCTGGACGAACTCCGCACCTCAAATGGCAAATGACAAATCTCAAATGACAAATGGCAAATCCGTTCGTTCCCTCGAAGAGGGTTTAGGGTGTTGGGTGTAGGGTGTAGCTCTGCGTCTTCATCTGAACTTAGATTGTTCTCAACTTGCCGTAAGCACGGCCCCGAAGCCTGTTTCTTCTTCCCGATGCTGGGGGCTAAACCTGACACGGTAAACCGTATTGCGTCGCGGGCGGGACCGGAAGAGCAAGCATGGAATTTTCCATTTGTCATTTGAGATTTGTCATTTGAAATCTGTCCTGGACGAACTCCGCACCTCAAATGGCAAATGACAAATCCGTTCCTCCTAACCCCTAACCTCTAACCTCTAACCTCTAACTTCTAACCCCTACACCCCACCCCCCGCACCCTACCCCCTAATCTTTTGCCTGCCTTCAATCAATGCGACCAATCGTTCTCTTTTAGTTCAAATCATCCCGATCCGAGCTGCAATCAACGCTCTTAGCTGTTGGCATAGTCATTGCACTCCCCACTCCTGCTAGGAATCACAGTGTTCCGAGAAAGGACGGACGGGATTATGTTATGGACAATTCTTTTAGTGTTGCTGGTGCTTTGGTTGCTCGGTCTAATCGGCGGCGTCGGCGGTAATTTAATTCACTTGCTGCTGTTGGTCGCGCTGGTCGTTCTGGTTTTGCAATTGATCACTGGACGTCGCACGGTTGTCTAGTGCGACAACGGAGCGCGAAGGAGAGCTGCTATGCGTTACGAACATGAAGTAAAAGGTAAGGCGAAGCAGGTCAAGGGAACGGTGAAAACCGAACTTGGTAAGTTGACCAACGACCGCGAACTGGAAGACAGCGGTCGCGCCGATCGGGCTGAAGGTCAGGTACAGGAGACGTTCGGCAAAGCCAAACGAAAGATTGGCGAGGCCATCGAGGACCTCGGCGATAAGGTCGCCAGCTGACGGTGCAGCTGGCGATCTTTTTTCGCCAAAGTGAGGGGCGTGATGATTACCAGAGCATTATTGATAGCGGCGTTTCTAGCTTCTTCGATCGCCATCGCGGCCTGCAACGAAGCGACGAATACGAATACCAACACGAATTCAAATGCGATCGCGCGGGCCACGCCGACGGCCACTGCCACCGCGACGCCGACACCTCGCTACTCTGAAGAACAAGCGCGCGAGGAACGTGAGAAGGCGAAAGCCAATAAAGAAACAATCGGTCAATCGCTGGAAGACGCCTGGGTGCATACCAAAATCGTGGCCCAGTTGATCGGCGATACGAAAACGCCGGAACGAAACATTAACGTTGACGTCGTCGATGGTGTGGTCACCTTGCGCGGACAGGTCGATACCGCCGAAGCGAAAACTGAAGCGGAACGAGTGGCCAAAGGGACCGATGGCGTGAAGTCGGTCAAGAATGAATTGAAGGTGGTTGCCGCGAAGGCCGCGAATTCGAACAAGCCGACTAAATAAGATGACCGTGTCAGAAGCCCGACCGTAAGGGCGGGCGCAGTTGACTACCAAGCTTCACTGATTTCCAAAGGAGCCCTTCACTCTAAGGCATCTGACATCTGCGGCCGCTTGGCCGCTTTTTTTATGGCAAACGAGAAGAGTCACGATCTTCACGGCAACGCTCCCGACAATTCGCCCATCGCGTTGTTGCTGATCGATGTGATCAATGACTTCGAATTCGACGCCACCGCTTCCCGTTTGTTCGAGCGCGCGCTACCCATCGCCCCAAAGATCGCGGCCTTGAAGAAACGGGCCAATGACGCCGGCATCCCGGCGATCTACGTGAATGACAATTTCGGTAAATGGCGCTCAGACTTTCGCAATCTGGTCGCCCATTGCATCGATGACGACACCCGTGGCCGTCCGATTACCGAATTGCTAAAGCCCGGCGATGAAGATTATTTCGTCCTGAAGCCGAAGCACTCAGGCTTCTATTCAACCACCCTGGATTTACTCCTGCAGCATCTCGGCGCCCGGGTCCTGATCCTGGTCGGCTTTACCGGCGACATTTGTGTGCTGCTCACCGCCGCCGACGCGCACCTGCGCGATTATCATCTGCTGATCCCGCGCGACTGCGTCGTGTCGCAGAACCAGGAAGAAAATGAACACGCGTTGCAGTACATGGAGCGGGTCCTGGAAGCCGATATCAGATCGTCGGACGAAATCGATCTAACGAACCTGGTGAAGAATCACCGCGAAGCGGTGAAAGAAAGTAGCCAGGGGTAAGCGCCGTCTCGGCAAACTACAGCGTGATAGTCGGTGATAAGGGCGAAGCCCGACAGAGTATTAGCCCCTGCCGAGCGCGCAGCGAGCCTGGGGAAACAGAAATAAAGTGATGCAAAGCCCGCGCGAGCCTGATTGAGCGCGAAGCGCGACAGAATATTAGCCCCTGGCGAGCGCAGCGAGCCTGGGGAAACAGAATCAAGAATAATTCAGAGCCCGCGGAGCGGGCGAGAGACTCTGTCGCCAGCTGCGCAGGCTCCCAAAAGATAAACCATCCGTTTCCGCAGGCTCGCGGCGCTCGCCAGCGGCTAATATTCTGGTCGCCAGTTGCGCAGGCTTTATTATGAGCGCAAGAGCGCCACAGAATCTCAGCTCCTGATTGAGCGCGAAGCGCGACAGAATATTAGCCCCTGGCGAGCGCGCAGCGAGCCTGGGGAAACAGAATCAAAAACAATTCAGAGCCCGCGGAGCGGGCGAAAGATTCTTATCGCCAGCTGCGCAGGCTCAAAATAAATTATGATTCGAGTTCCGCAGGCTCGCGGCGCTCGCCAGCGGCTACTATTCTGGTCGCCTGCTGCGCAGGCTATAATTATGAGCGCAAAGCGCGACATCGTAATAGTTGGTGATTGAGCGCGAAGCGCGACAGGTAATAGTTGGTGATTGAGCGCGAGGCGCGACAGAATATTAGCCCCTGGCGAGCGCAGCGAGCCTGGGGAAACAGAATTAAAAAGAATTCAAGAGCCCGCGGAGCGGGCGAAAGCTTCCTTTCGCCAGCTTCGCAGGCTCAAAATAAATTACGAATCGGGTTCCGCAGGCTTCGCTCGCCAGCGGCTACTATTCTGTCGCCAGCTTCGCAGGCTGTAATATGAGCGCGAATCGGAATGAGTGTCAGCTCCCGATTGAGTGCGAAGCGCGACAGAGTGATAGCCCCTGGCGAGCGCAGCGAGCCTGGGGAAGCAGATAGAATTAATTCAGAGCCCGCGCGAGCGGGCGAGAGACCAAAAAACATGTCCCACACAAATCTCCTCTATCACATCGTATTTGCGACGAAAGAGCGGGCCCCTCTCATCACGAATGAGTTGCGCCCGCGACTTCATGAATATCTTGGTGGCATCATCAACGGCCTTGATGGCGTGCCAATCGAAATAAACGGGACCGCGGATCACGTGCATATTCTGACGCGACTGCGAGCGACAATTTCGCTATCGGAGTTTATGAGTAAGCTCAAAGCCAGTTCCTCAGGATGGGCGAAGCGACAAACCTCCGGAAGATTCGCCTGGCAGGCTCGGTTCGCTGCCTTCACTGTCAGCGAGTCTCAGGTCGACCGAGTGCGGCGTTATATCCGCACGCAGGAAGAACATCATCGTCGCCACTCGTTCGAAGATGAATTCAAATCGATGTTGAAGGCGAATCGGATTGATTTCGACGAGCGTAATTTATGGAGTTAAGTCTGTCGCCAGCTGCGCAGGCTCAAATAAATTATGACTCGGAATCCGCAGGCTCGCATCGCTCGCCAGCGGCTAATATTCTGGTCGCCAGCTGCGCAGGCTCCCAAAAGATAAACCAACCGTTTCCGCAGGCTCGCATCGCTCGCCAGCGGCTAATATTCTGTCGCCAGCTGCGCAGGCTCAAATAAATTATGACTCGGAATCCGCAGGCTCGCTTTGCTCGCCAGCGGCTATCAGTCTGTCGCCAGCTGCGCAGGCTCCCAAAAGATAAACCATCCGTTTCCGCAGGCTCGCATCG